>NZ_JAAOMA010000120.1:0-739 GCF_011602385.1 Chromobacterium fluminis
ACGGCGCGCGGGTGCGGCTCAGCGCCGGCATGATGGTGAGCGCGGAAATCAAGACCGGGCGGCGGCGGGTGATCGACTACTTCCTCAGCCCGCTGCAACAGCACGTGGGCGAAGGCCTGCGCGAGCGCTGAGATGAAACTGCTGCTGATCCACCAAAACTTCCCCGGCCAACTGCGTCACATCGCCGAACACCTGAAAGGGCGACCGGACATCGACCTGCTGGCGGTGGGGCGCGACAGCGCGCCCGGCCTGGCCGGCGTCAAACTGCTGCGCTACCGGCCGCACCGCGGCCCGCACCGGCACACCCACCCCTATCTGCACAGCTACGAAGACGCGGTGCTGCACGGCCAGGCAGTGCTGCGCGCGCTACAACCGCTGCAACAGCGCGGCTACCGGCCCGACGCCATCCTGGCCCACCCCGGCTGGGGCGAAACCCTGTTCCTCAAAGACCTGTTCCCGGCGGCGCGGCTGATCCACTACAGCGAATACTACTACCACGGCCAAGGCGCCGACGCCGACTTCGACCCCGAATTCCCGCTGAGCCTGGACGGCGCGGCACGGCTGCGGGCGCGCAACGCGCTGCATCTGCTCAACCTGGAACACGCCGATCACAGCGTCACCCCCACCCACTGGCAACACAGCCTGCACCCGGCGGCCTACCGGCCGAAGGTGCAGATCCAGCACGAAGGCATCCGCTGCGGCCAACTGGGGCCGGACCCGACGGCGACGCTGACCCTGC
>NZ_JAAOMA010000121.1:0-678 GCF_011602385.1 Chromobacterium fluminis
CGTTTTGACGGCACCCGACTGTCAGATCAATTCAAGTTGTCTACCTTCTCCCTCCATTCCCGTTTGCCATCAATAAAGGTTTGTACGGGCGTGCGGCCGCAGCACATCTTGCCTTGGTGGGTGCGTTCCTGATTGTAGTAGACCAACCAAGCATCCAGATCGGCCTGTAGCTCGTCAAGTTCCAGATAGAGCTTCTTGCGGAATGCCACCTGGTAAAACTCCTGCAAGATCGTTTTGTGGAAGCGCTCGCAGATCCCGTTTGTCTGCGGATGCCGCGCACGGGTCTTGGTGTGCTCGATATCATTCACCGCCAAATACAGCTGGTAATCATGGGTTTCCGGCTTGCCGCAATACTCGGTTCCGCGATCTGTCAGCATACGCAATACCCCCATTCCATGCTCGGCAAAGAACGGCAACACCCTATCATTGAGCAGATCCGCCGCAGTGATCGGCGTTTTGGTGGTGTAGAGCTTGGCAAACGCCACCTTGCTGTAGGTATCGACAAAGGTTTGCTGGTAAATCCGCCCGACACCTTTGATCGTGCCCACATAGAAGGTGTCCTGCGAGCCCAGATAGCCCGGATGCGCTGTTTCAATCTCGCCATGCGCGACATCATCTTCTTGTTTGCGCTCCAGTGCCGCGATCTGCGCATCGGTGAGCACGATGGCTTGTTCAGCT
>NZ_JAAOMA010000122.1:0-631 GCF_011602385.1 Chromobacterium fluminis
TTTTGATATGGCGACGTAGCCTAGATACAATCAAATACCCAAGATGACGATCCAGCCAATGAAGAGTTAACTCCATCGTCTTTCTCGCCGTCTTTATATATTCGGCTTCTTCAGTTTGTTAAAGATCGGGCGTTAAAAATACAACGCAAACACAACCAAGCTATTTTGCAAACTCGCTTGTGTTTGAGTTGTGGTGGAGGATGACGGGATCGAACCGACGACCCCCTGCTTGCAAAGCAGGTGCTCTCCCAACTGAGCTAATCCCCCTCTAAACCTGAAATGCTGCGTTGAAACGCGCCTCGTATGCATCAGCACACGTCGTTGCCTTTCGCCTTGCCTTCCAGCTTTATTCATGTCGCCGAATCACTCCGACAACAAAAATCCTGGTGGGTCTGGTTGGACTCGAACCAACGACCCCCGCCTTATCAAGACGGTGCTCTAACCAGCTGAGCTACAAACCCATTTCTCGGTCAGCCATCGCTGGCTGACTCGCCCTTAACTACAAATAACCGATAGGCTGTAAGTACTCGATCAACAACCTTCTCTAGAAAGGAGGTGATCCAGCCGCAGGTTCCCCTACGGCTACCTTGTTACGACTTCACCCCAGTCATGAATCCCACCGTGGTAAGCG
>NZ_JAAOMA010000123.1:0-613 GCF_011602385.1 Chromobacterium fluminis
TGGTCACCGTCGCCACCCTGTGGCTGGGCGCGCGGCTGGTGATCGCCGGCGACCTGTCCGTCGGCCAACTGATCGCCTTCAATATGCTGGCCGGCCAAGTGGCGGCGCCGGTGGTGCGGCTGGCGCAACTGTGGCAAGACTTCCAGCAGATCGGCATCTCGGTGGAACGGCTGGGCGACATCCTTAATACCCGCAGTGAACTGCCGGCCAGCCGTGCGGCGCTGCCGGCGATCCAGGGCCGCATCCAGTTTGACCAAGTGGTGTTCCGCTACCGTCCGGACGGCCCGGAAATCCTGCGCGGCCTGAGCCTGGACATCCGGGCCGGCGAAGTCATCGGCATCGTCGGCCGCTCCGGCTCCGGCAAAAGCACGCTGACCAAACTGGTGCAACGGCTGTACGTGCCCGAATCCGGACGCGTGCTGGTGGACGGCAACGACCTGGCGCTGGCCGATCCGGCCTGGCTGCGGCGGCAGATCGGCGTGGTGCTGCAAGAAAACCTGCTGTTCAACCAAAGCATCCGCGACAACATCGCGCTGGCCGACCCCGGGCTGGCGCTGGACCACGTGATCCACGCCGCCAAACTGGCCGGCGCCCACGACTTCATCATGGAACA
>NZ_JAAOMA010000124.1:0-606 GCF_011602385.1 Chromobacterium fluminis
CTAGATCCACACCCGACCGATTACCGGGTCCGGATGAAGGTCTCGCCGCAGGCCCGCGAACACAATCCAACCCTACCGGCCTATTGGGAAGCTCGGGCCATCGTAACCATCTCGCGACATGGTCGCCAGCGCATCCTGTTGACCTCATTGCTGGATGGGAAAGCCTGGCCGGCCGAAGAAATCGCGGAGCAATATCAGGATCGCTGGCGAATCGAGACCAGCTATCGCGAGCTGAAGCAGGAAATGTTGGGAGATGAGCTGACCTTGCGCAGCGGCACCCCGGAGACCGTTCGGCAGGAGGTCTGGGGGGCATTGCTGGCCTATAACCTGGTCCGATTGGAGATGGCCGAGGTGGCGGGGGAAGCCAGCGTCAGACCGACGGATCTGAGCTTTACGACGGCGCTGCATTATTTGCGCTACGAGTGGAGCTGGCTAGCAATCAGCAGCCCCGGCACCTTGCCGGCGCGGCTGCTTCGCCTGCGCGAGCGCTTGGGTGAATTGCTACTTTCGAAACAACGGCGAGGGCGTGAATGCCCTCGCGTTGTGAAAAAGCAGCCGTCCCGTTACCCGATCAAACAAGTTCGATCCGCTAAGTGAACGGCATTA
>NZ_JAAOMA010000125.1:0-585 GCF_011602385.1 Chromobacterium fluminis
TGTGGGCGAACACGTGGCTGCGCAGCGCCGACAGCGCCACGTTGAACAACGACAGGATCAACAGCCCGACGGCGATCACGTCCAGGGTGTTGAAGGCGCGGTTGACCAGCACCTTGTCCATCACCACTTGGAAGAACAGCGGCGTCACCAGCGCGAACAGCTGCAACACCAGCGACACCGCCAGCACTTCCAGCAAGAGCTTTCGGTATTTGACGATGGCCGGCACGAACCAGGTGAAGTCGAACTTGGCCAGCGCGCCCGCCGCGGACGCGCGCGAGGCCAGCAGCAGCAGCCGGCCGGCGTAGCGCGCCGTCAGCTCCGCCTGGCTCAGCACTTGCGGCCGGCCGTGTTTGAGGTCGTGGATCAGCACTTTGTCGCCGTCGCAGCGGGCGATGATGAAGTGTTCGCCGTCCGGGCGCAGCGCCAGCGCCGGCAAGGCGGTCAGGCTGAGGCGGTCCGGGCTTTGTTTGACGATGCGGGCTTTAAGGTCCAGGCCTTTGGCGGCCAGCAGCAGGTCGGTTTCGCTGAAGGGTTCGGCCTGGCGGCCGTATTGGTGGGTGAGTTGCGCCGGGTCGGCGGCTACGC
>NZ_JAAOMA010000126.1:0-562 GCF_011602385.1 Chromobacterium fluminis
TAATGCCGTTCACTTAAGCAAGTGAACGGCATTTTTCATGGTGCGAATCTTGCTCATACTTCGCTCATGTTGACTCACTCATTTCCGTCCCTATGGTTGGCAAGGCTCACAAACACCCTGATTTCTCTGCTCTTTCTCAGAAAATTGATCCTCAATGGATCGTCCACGCCCTTGCAGTGACCGGCAAAGCCAGCGTGCGACGGCGTAAATTGCCGGCCGAGCAGGTCGTCTGGCTTCTGATCGCGCTGGCTATGTTCCGGCATCAATCCATCCCGGAAGTCGCTGCCCATCTCGATTTGGTGCTGCCCGACGAGGCTAACCCCGACATTGCCAAAAGCGCTTTGACCCAGGCACGACAGCGGCTCGGAGAAGAACCATTGGCTCAACTCTTCACACTCTGCGCCGGGGCTTGGGATGAACGGCAGCGACGCGGACGCACTTGGCGTGGGTTAGCCCGTTATGCCATCGATGGCAGCACCCTCCGAACCTCCGACACGCCGGAAAATCGCCAGCACTTTGGTGCTCAGGTCTATGCCTCGGGCGTTGTGGCAAGCTACCCCCA
>NZ_JAAOMA010000127.1:0-546 GCF_011602385.1 Chromobacterium fluminis
CCACCGCGGTATTGGTCTTGCGCAGCGTCGCCACGCCTCGCACCGCGCCGGCCGGCGCCACGCCGTCCGCCACCGTCCGTTTGTAACCCTTCAGCGCCGGACCGCCCGGCAAGTTGTCCGCCGGGGTGTTGCGATGCGCGCCCGTCTGCTCCGACGTGGCGCCCAGCGCCTGACCCGCCGCGTTGAACCACACGATGTGCACGCTGGTATTCGCCCGATGCGCGCCG
The DNA here is from genome assembly GCF_011602385.1 of Chromobacterium fluminis. Classification (NCBI taxonomy): domain Bacteria; kingdom Pseudomonadati; phylum Pseudomonadota; class Betaproteobacteria; order Neisseriales; family Chromobacteriaceae; genus Chromobacterium; species Chromobacterium fluminis. The sequence continues at coordinate 228 of NZ_JAAOMA010000127.1, forward strand.
GTGTACACCGAGAAGGCGTAGCGACGTCCGGCTTGCACTGGTACGCTTTGCACCAGTTCCTGGTAGGCGTCTTGCGGGTGACGACCGGTCTGGTGCAAGTAGACGGTGTTCTCGCCGGCCAGGCCTTCCGCTATCCGCCAGTCGGCGTCCAGATTGCCGCCCACTTCGGCCTCAGCGTTCCACGCGCCATAGCCCCAGTTCGCCACCTTGCCCGGCGCCGAGGCTTCGAACAGGCTGTTGCGCAGCAGGTTGGCCTGGGCGCGCTCTTGCAGGCGCTCCGCCGACAGCCCCATCTGCGCCAGGCTCTTGGCGTAGCGTA
>NZ_JAAOMA010000128.1:0-492 GCF_011602385.1 Chromobacterium fluminis
GCACTTGGCGTGGGTTAGCCCGTTATGCCATCGATGGCAGCACCCTCCGAACCTCCGACACGCCGGAAAATCGCCAGCACTTTGGTGCTCAGGTCTATGCCTCGGGCGTTGTGGCAAGCTACCCCCAGTTGCGGCTGCTGACGCTAACGGCATTGGCCACCCATTTAGTACGGGAAGCGGTGTTTGGCGAATATGGCAAGAGTGAAATGCGCTATGCGCGCGACTTGCTACAGGCGGTTCCAGATCATTCGCTCACGGTGTTCGATAAGGGCTTTCTCAGTGCGGACCTACTGCTGCAGCTTCAGCAAGCCGGCACTGAGCGCCACTGGTTGATTCCGGCCAAGGCCAACAGCAAATGGGAACGCCTAGATCCACACCCGACCGATTACCGGGTCCGGATGAAGGTCTCGCCGCAGGCCCGCGAACACAATCCAACCCTACCGGCCTATTGGGAAGCTCGGGCCATCGTAACCATCTCGCGACATGGTCGCC
>NZ_JAAOMA010000129.1:0-487 GCF_011602385.1 Chromobacterium fluminis
GTGGGGGTTTGGATCGCGGCCAAGGTGGCGCGCAGTTGGCTGAGGCAGTTCAGGGCCAGCGCGCAAGCGTCCAGGGTTTGGGCTAGCAGGTGCAGTGGTTCCTGCCGGGGGATCGGCGGTGGTTTGGCAAAAGGCAGGAGGAAGTATAGGGGAGTCATTACGGTCTCCAAGTCAGCGTTGGAAACCTGTCCGGCGAGGCTTGGACAGGCGCGTGACAAGGTGGCAAGACCGGTACACAGGAAAAAAGACCGGCAACTCACGAGGAGTTCCCTGCCACGGCCCGCCCGAATGGGCACAGCGTGGCAGCAGACGTAGTTGTGCAAAAGCTGACACAAACGAGTCTGCGTTCCTGTGTTAATGGGCTTGCCAGCCCTGCGCGGCGTGATTGGGCGCTGCGCGAAGCCAAGGGTACTGAGGCGGGGGTGGGGCGTCAAGCTGATGGCGGCGTGGATTGTTTTTATTGGGACTGATGCGGAGGAAAGTGGGG
>NZ_JAAOMA010000012.1:0-132661 GCF_011602385.1 Chromobacterium fluminis
CCCGTGACCGCGCCGCCGCTCAGGCCCGCCTACAACGACCCTCAAGCCGGCCGCCTGCTGCTCAATCGCCTGCTGCCGGCCAAGATCCGCGACCGCCAGGGCTGGAGCAACGACATGCTCGCGGCCTTCGCTCATCTGAAGATCCCGTATACCGCGGAGAATTTCTGCGCGCTGGCGGCGGTAATCGAACAAGAATCCAGCTGGCAGGCGGACCCCACCGTGCCCAATCTGCCCGCCATCGTCTGGGACAAAATCGCCGAGCGAGCTCACGGCTACCTGATCCCGCTGCCGGTGGTCAAAGCCGGATTGATGAAGACATCTCCCAACGGAAAAAGCTATAAGGCGCGAATCGATAGCCTGCGCACCGAACGGGAAATGAACGATCTGTTCGAAGACATGGCGCGCGAAGCCAGCAAGCTGGGCCTGCCGATGAGCATGAAGAACCCGATACGCACCGGCGGGCCGATGCAAGTCAGCGTCGAATTCGCCGAAGGGCACGTCAAAGTCTGGCCCTACCCCTACCCGCGCAGCGGCAGCATCCGCCAAGAAGTGTTCACCCGCCGCGGCGGCGTCTACTTCGGCGCGGCCATCCTTCTGCAATACCCTGCGCCATACAGCCAGATGCTGTACCGCTTCGCCGACTTCAACGCCGGCCGCTACAGCAGCCGCAACGCGGCCTTCCAAGCCGTCATGGAAAAACTCAGCGGCAAGGATCTGACGCTGGACGGCGACCTGCTCAGCTACAAGGACGGCAAGGCTTACGCCAGCACCACCCAAAGCGCGGTCGTCAGCCAGGGCGGCAAACTGGGCATGGGCCAGGGCGAGATTCTGCGTGACCTGAAACTGGAGAAAAGCGCGGCCTTCAGCCAAAGCGAGCTCTACCGCAAAACTTACGCGTTGGCGGACCAGCGCTTCGGCAAACCCGCCGCGCGCGAGCGGCTGCCGCAAATCGACCTGAAAAGCCCCAAGATCACCCGCAAGCTAACCACCGAATGGTTCGCCAAGCGCGTCGACGGCCGCTATCAGAGTTGCCTGGCCCGCGCGCGTTGATCTAAAAACCGTCGCGATTATCATCTCGCGTCATCACCCGCCGGCGCCGCTCCCGACGCCGGGCGGATCTGGCTCGTCCGGCACAACAAGGCAAATTCATTCATGCGCACCACGCTCTCCTACTTCACCGGCTCGCTGCTGTTCAGCGTCGTCGTGCTGGCCGCCACCGGCTGGTACGGCTTCCAGCTGGGCGGCCCCGCCATGGCCAGCTCCTTTCTGGTCACCGCCCTGGTACTGGCGATTCTGGAAACCAGCGTGTCCTTCGACAACGCGGTCGTCAACGCCAGCGTGCTACAGGCGATGAGCTCGCTGTGGCGCAAGCTCTTCATGACGGTGGGCATCGCCGTCGCGGTGTTCGGCATGCGCATTCTCTTCCCGCTGCTCATCGTCGCCGTCGCCGGCGACACGCCCCTGCTCGAGGCTTTCGCTATCGCCACCCGCGAACCGTTGCGCTACCAGCAGATCATGCATGACTCCCACCTGATGATCATGGGCTTCGGGGCTACCTTCCTGCTGATGGTGGTGGTGGAATACTTCGTTAAAAAGGAAAAGGACGAACACTGGTTGCCGGCCGTCGAACCGCTGCTGGCGCGGCTGGGCTCGGTTGAAAACGCTCAGTCGCTGATCGCCATTCTGCTGATCGCTCTAGTGGCTGCCGCCATTCCCGCAGGTCAAAAGGTGGAGTTTCTCAGCAGTTGCTTCTGGGGATACGTGGTGTTCATGGCGCTGCACGTGTTCAAGCAGCTGTTCGGCGGCATGGACATTCAAACCGCCGCGGCCAAGAACGGCCTGATCGGTTTCGTCTATCTGGAAACACTGGACGCCAGTTTCTCCATGGACGGCGTGATCGCCGCCTTCGCCATCACCAACAATTTTTGGCTGATCGCCGCCGGGCTCGGCATCGGCGCGATGTTCGTGCGCTCCATGACCATCCTGCTGGTGGAGCGCAACATCATCGGTCAATTCAAATACCTGGAAACGTCGGCTTTCTGGGCCATCGCCGCCCTGGTGGCCATCATGTTCGCCGCCGCGCTCCACGTCGAACTCGGCGAAGTGCTCACCGGCCTGATCAGCGTCGCCATCATCGGCTTGGGCATCGTCACCAGCTTGCCGGGGCGCAAGCGCCGGCGCGACTGAGACGCCCGCGCCGCAATGCGAACAGGCCTGAAATCCAGGCCTGTTCTTTGTAAAGACCGCTCAATCAAAACCGGTAGCTGGCGCCCGTCATCAACTTGGCGGACAACTTCATCGCCCCCTTCACCGGGGCCGGCAATGAGGCGGCGCCCAGATCATGGGCCATGTCCGCATGCTTCAACTCGTCATCGCGCATCTGCTCGACAATCGCGCGGCTCTTGACGTCCGCTGCCGGCAAACGGCTCAGATGGCTGTCCAGATGCGCTCCCACCTGCTGCTCGGTTTCCTCCAGAAAGCCCAGATTCCACTTGTCGCCCAACACCCCCGCGGCCACGCCTATCGCCAGCGAGCCGGTGTACCACAGCGGGTTGAACACGCTGGGCCGGCCGCCCAATTCGCGGATGCGCCTCTCGGTCCAGGCCAGATGCTCCACCTCTTCTTGCGCCGCCTGGCGCAAGGCTTCGCGCGCCTGAGGCTTGCGCGCCGTCAGCGCCTGCCCCTGGTACAAAGCCTGGGCGCACACCTCGCCGCAGTGGTTCACCCTCATCAGCCCCAGCGCGTGTTTCTTTTCCTCCGCCGCCAGCTCCGCCTCGTCCAGCGCAGCATCCGGATGCGGCCTCAGGCTTTGCGCGGAAGCAAACAGGGTGCGTAGCCCCTTGTCGAACTCGACGATCCATTTGTCCAGCATCAATCCATTCTTTCTAGCGCTAATACAATCGTCGGCGATTATACCCGCCCGATACGCAGCACGGCAGCTACTGCTATAATTGCGCGGTTTATCGAAACATTGTGTTCAACACGCTCAACAAGGATTCCCTGATGGATCTCGCTAGCATCGGCCCGGGCAAAGACATGCCGGGCGACTTCAACGTCGTCATCGAAATCTCCGCCAACGCCGCCCCGATCAAGTACGAATTCGACAAAGACTGGAACGCGCTGGTGGTTGACCGCTTCATGGGCACTTCCATGATGTATCCGGCCAACTACGGTTTCGTGCCGCAAACCCTGGCTGGCGACGGCGACCCGGTTGACGTGCTGGTGGTGACGCCGTTCCCGCTGCCGCCGGGCGTGGTGGTGCGCTGTCGCGCGCTGGGCCTGATCAAGATGGAAGACGAATCCGGCGTTGACGCCAAGCTGGTGGCCGTGCCGGTGGAAAAACTGTGCCCGATGTACAAGTCCATCCAAAAGCTGGAAGACCTGCCGGAACTGCTGCGCGGCCAGATGGTTCACTTCTTCGAACACTACAAAGATCTGGAAAAAGGCAAGTGGGTCAAGATTCAAGGCTGGGGCACCCTGGACGACGCCAAGGCCGAACTGGTTGACGGCATCGCCCGCTTCGAAAAATAAGCGCACGGCGCTTGCCCTGACAGACAACCGGCGCGGGTCGCCGGTTTTTTCATGCCCGTCCGTCCCGTCTGCGCACATTCGCCAGCGCTGATATTGCAACGCAATATGCCATCATTATTTGCTACAATCGCTCTTGCTTGGACGCCTTCGCCGCATCCGCTTAGTAAAGCAAGTGATTGTTACTAAATACCATAAATAATTCTTTCACCCGTCGCCGCATTGCAGGTATCGTTCAATAAAGAGCGTCGGGGCGCGCCCAAGACGGCGATGCCTCGCTCGCTCGCCAAATGCCCCGCCGCCCGCAGCCGCCATGGCGTCGGGCAGCCCAACCGGAATCATAGTGACCTATATCGCCCAAGGCTCAGCACCGCAACTCCACTGGCTCCAGCAGCGCCTGGCCAGCCGGGGGTTGTCCGCGTCCGCGGGCGCAAGCGGACTGCCGTCTTGGCTGCCTCGCGACTGGCAAGGGTTTTACCTGTCCTCCTGCTGCTGGATCAATATCGATCCCCTGCATCAAGCCTCCTTGTCGTCCCGGCTGCGGCTCTGTCACGAACAAGGCATCCCCTTTCTGGAGCTGGACGGCGCCTGGCAGCCTCTGGGCACGGACTTCGGCTTCATGCTTTTGCTGGGCGCCGAACCCGCGCCGCCTCCCACCGCCGTGGCCTTGCTGGACGCGCTGGCGCCGCTGCCGGCCGCCTGGCTGCGCTGCGGCCCGGCCGGCAGCGCGCGCTATACCCGCCAGGTCTGGGAGGCCCTGCTGTTCATGCTGAGACGACACGCTCCGCCCAGCCCGGCCACACAGATCACGCCTGACTGGAAAACCGCGCTGCGCGAGCAATGGCAGCTATGGGAACAGCTGGTGCGGCTGTCCCAACGCTATCTGACGGAACGGAACCTGACCGCGGACAGCGCGACGGCGCGTCAGGACTTCGCCGAGCCTCCCCGGCTGCAAGACCACTACGCCGCCAGCCTTGCCAGGCTGATTCTGCAGGCGAACGGCTGCCAGCAAGCCTGGGGGCAGCTGTGGAGCGATTTTGCAACCCAGTCGCCTCTGGGGCCCAAAAACTAAAAAGCCCGCACGAATGCGGGCTTTTTTCACGACAAGAACCGGAATCAGACGGCGCTGGTCGCTTTCTTGCCTCGGGCTACAGCGGCGCTGGCGGCCTTGGCGGAGTTGGTGGCGGCTTCCACGCTGGCTTCGGCGATTTCCGCGCTGACTTTCTTGGCGGTCTTGGACACGCTTTCGAAAGCGGCGTTGGAGGTGTTCACCAAGCTTTTCAGAGCGGACACCGCTGCATCAGAGCCCGCCGGCGCGTTCTTGGACAAACGATCCAGATTGCTCAGCAGGGTCTGGTTGCCTTCGGCGATCTGCTCTTCGACAAAAGCGGTCAGCTCGTTCTGAGTGGCCAGCGCGGCGTCGTACACATTGCGCGCCACGGAGAAAGCCTGGTCGATGGACGGCTGGGCCAGGCTGCTCTGCACTTCGGCGAAAGCCTTGGGATCCTTGACTTCGCTCAGCGCCTTGATTGCCTGCGCATTATCGGCCAGCAGCTTGCGCGACAGATCCAGTTGCAGCGCGGCCAGACGCTCAGCGCCGGCCAGCATGATGGAGGAGAAACGCACGGCCTTGTCAAACTGCGACTGGCCGAGAGCGGAGAATTCTTGAGTAGTGGTAAACATGACGACTCCTAAAAAATATCCAAAATTGACAGCTCAGCAACGACAGCGAACTTAACCTGCGCTCTTGATGTTGCATCGCAACAATTGCCATTGTGGCTGGTCGGCTTTCTCGAGTCAAGAAAATGTTGCAATGCACAAGTCGCTAAATCACTATTTTTCATGGATTTTTGCAATACAAACATTCCAAAGACATTACAAAAAGGCCTTTCCCTTCCTCTTCGCTCAACGATTCCCGCAATTGCAACACTTGCCCGCGCCCAAGTCCTTTGCGCCTGCCGATTTCGGCCTTTTGGCCCCAAGCCGAGCAACGCCATTGAAAGCCCGTCAGCAACCCAGTACACTCGCCCCATAGAATAAATCTATCTACATGAAGCCAAGTACAATGAGCCCTGCGGCCAACGCATTCGACATAAAATCCGCCAGCCTGGATCTGCTGGCGCTCTTGCTGCGCACCGACAACCTGGATGAACTGAGCCAGGCGCTGGATGCGCGCTTCGGCACCGGCCACGACGCGCCGGTAGAAGCTTTCGTCCTCGACGTGGAAGCCTTGCCCGCCCCGGCCGAACTGGATTACGGCCGGCTGCTGCCCATGCTCAGCCGACGCGGCATCCGCGCAGTGGCCCTGCGCCACCCCAGCACCGCGCTGGCCGGCGTCGCCAGCCAGTTCGGCCTCGCTTACACCAGCAGCGCCACCCCGCCGCGCTCAGCGCAGAACACGCCGGAACCCGCCGACAAACCCGCCGCGCCGGAACCGGCCCCGGCCCCGGCCCCGGCCACCGGCGCCATGATCGTGGACCGTCCCGTGCGCGCCGGTCAGCAAATCTACGCCAAGGGTTGCGACCTGATCGTGCTGGCCATGGTCAGCGCCGGCGCTGAAGTCATCGCCGACGGCAACATCCATATCTACGCGCCCTTGCGCGGCCGCGCTCTCGCCGGCGCGCGCGGCAACGCCGGCGCCCGCATTTTCGCCCGCAGCATGGAAGCCGAACTGGTGTCCATCGCCGGGGTCTATCGAACTATCGAACAAGCCTTGCCCGACAGCATTCTGGGCAAGCCAACTCAAATCTATCTCGAGAACGAGCGCCTGGTCATGACCGCGCTCGGCGAGTAACAAGCCATTATTCAAAGGGATCGACTGTGGCAAAAATCATCGTTGTAACGTCCGGCAAGGGTGGCGTCGGTAAAACCACTACCAGTGCCAGCTTCTCCTCCGGCCTGGCGTTGCGCGGTCACAAAACCGTCGTCATCGACTTCGACGTCGGCCTGCGCAACCTGGACCTGATCATGGGTTGCGAACGCCGCGTGGTCTATGACCTGATCAATGTCGTCAACGGCGAAGCCAGCCTGAACCAGGCGCTGATCAAGGACAAGAACTGCGACAACCTCTACATCATCCCCGCCTCGCAAACCCGCGACAAAGACGCGTTGACGCTGGACGGCGTGGAGAAGGTGTTGAAGGACCTGGCCGAAGCCGGCTTCGAATACATCGTCTGCGACTCTCCGGCCGGCATCGAAAAAGGCGCGCTGATGGCGCTGTACTTCGCCGACGAAGCGCTGATCGTCACCAATCCGGAAGTCTCCTCGGTGCGCGACTCAGACCGCATCCTGGGCATTCTGTCCTCCAAGTCCAAGCGCGCGGAAGAAAGCCGCGAGCCGGTCAAGGAACATCTGCTGATCACCCGCTACTCCGCCGGCCGCGTCGACAAGGGCGAAATGCTGTCGGTGGACGATGTGAAGGAGATTCTGCGCGTGCCGCTGCTGGGCGTGATTCCGGAGTCGCAGACCGTTCTGCAAGCCTCCAACTCCGGCACCCCGGCCATCCACCTGAAAGGCTCGGACGTTGCCGATGCCTATTCCGACGTGGTGGCGCGTTTCCTGGGCGAAGAGCGCCCGATGCGTTTCCTCGATGCCCCCAAAGTGGGCATTCTGAAACGCCTCTTTGGAGGTTAAGTCATGTCCCTGATCGAAATGATCTTTGGCAAGCGCCAGAAAACGGCGGCCATTGCCAGAGAACGCCTGCAAATCATCTTGGCCCACGAACGCAACGGCCGCAGCGCGCCCGACTATCTGCCGGCGCTGCAGCGCGAATTGATGGAAGTGATCTCCAAATACGTCGCGGTCAATCTGGACGACATCAAGGTGCAAGTGGAGCGTCAGGACGACTTCGAAGTGCTGGAAGTCAATATCGTGCTGCCGGAGCACCAGCGCTGAGCCATGACGCTGACCGAACTTCGCTATATCGTCGCGGTGGCGCGGGAGCGCCACTTCGGCCGCGCCGCGCAAAGCTGCTTTGTCAGCCAGCCGACGCTGTCCATCGCCATCAAGAAGCTGGAGGACGAGCTGGGCGTCACGCTGTTTGAGCGCGGCGGCCAGGAAGTCAGCGTCACCGAGATCGGCGAGCGCATCATCGAGCAATCGCAGCGCGTGCTGGAAGAAGCCGAAACCGTCAAGCGCCTGGCCGGCGAGCATCAAAACGAGCTGGTGGGCCCGCTGAAGCTGGGGGTGATTTTCACCATCAGCCCCTATCTGCTTCCGCGCCTGATTCCGGCCTTGCGCATCCTGGCGCCTGACATGCCCTTGATCCTGGAGGAGAACTACACCTCCCGGCTCTCGGAAATGCTCAAGCGGGGCGAAGTGGACGCCATCATCGTCGCCGACCCCTTCGATGAAGCCGGCACCGTGGCGAGTCCGCTGTACGACGAACCCTTCGTCGTCGCCACGCCCAAGGGCCATCCCTGGGAAAAGCTGGGCGCCATCGCCGCCAATCAACTGGCAGACGAGAGCGTCTTGCTGCTGACCCAGGGCAATTGCTTCCGCGACCAGGTGCTGCAAGCCTGCAGCGACCTCGCCAGCCGGCAGAGCCATGGCGGCACGCTGGCTGCCAATCTGCAGGGCAGCTCGCTCAACACCATCCGTCACATGGTGGCCAGCGGCATGGGCGTCACGGTGATGCCGTCCACCTCGATTGGCCCGACCGATGAGTCGCTGCTGTCGGTGGTGCCGTTCAAGACGCCGGCGCCGCAGCGCCGCGTGCTGTTGGTGACGCGCAAGCAGTTCTTCCGCAAAAAGGCGATCGAAACCCTGCAACAGGCGGTGTTCCGCTCCGGGCTGGAAGGCGTTTCCATGCTGGAAGGCGAAGCGCCGGCGCAATAAGCCGGCTCCCGCCCCCAAACGAGACAACCGCTGCGCGCCCTGCCGCAGCGGTTTTTTTCCGCCCCACCACCGCAAGGAGTTTCCCCGTGTCTCAATTGCGCAGCATTGAAATCAAAGCCTTCGTGCCCGCCCGCGACTACGCGCTGTCGCAGCGCTTTTACGCCGATCTGGGCTTCGAGCAAAAGTCGGACAGCTACGGCGTCAGCTATTTCGTCCATGGCCAGTGCAGCTTCCTGCTGCAGGACTTCTATCATCCGCAATTGGCGGAAAACCTGGTCTTGCACTTACTGGTCGACGATGTCGACGCCTGGCACCGCCAATGGCTGGCCCAGGGCGTCGCCGAGCGCTATCCGGCCAAGATAGGCCCGCTCGTGGACCAGCCCTGGGGCATGCGCGACTTCTGCCTGCACGATCCCTCCGGCGTGCTGTGGCGCGTCGGCCAGAACCTGTAAGCCGCCGCGGGCCGGGCCCTCACACAGCGCGGCCAAGTTCCTCCTTCAGTATCGCGAACAGGCTTTCCGGTCTCCCGTTCAGGAAGAAGTGATCGCCGGGCAGGATCTCGCTGCGAAAACCGCCGGTGGTGTAGCCGCGCCATGAAGCCGCCGCCTCCGCGCCCCGGACCTCTTCGCTGCCGCCAAGAGCAAGTATCCGGCAGCTCAGCGGAGGGCGCGGCTCGGGATGGTAGGTCTCTATCGCCTCGAAATCAGCATGCAGGACCGGCAGAATGATCTGAACCAGCTCCGGGTGCTCCAGCACTTCCGCCGGCGTGCCGTTCATCCTCATCACCTCGTCCAGAAATTGCTCGTCCGGCAAAGCGTGGATCGGCCGATCCCTCGCGGGAAAGTGCGGCGCGGCGCGCCCGGAAACGATCAGGCATGACGGCGACGGCAGGCCGCGCGCCCGCGCCCGTTGAGCCACTTCGAACGCCAGGCTCGCCCCCATGCTGTGCCCGAACAAGGCGTAAGGCCGGTCCAATAGCGGCGTGATCGCGTCCATCGCCTCGTCGGCCAGTTGATCCAGCCGGTAGCGCAGCGCATCGTGAAACCGCCGCCCCCGCCCCGGCGGATGCATGGGCCGGACATCCACCTCTGCCGGAAGCCGCTCCTCCCAACCCCGGAACACCGCCGCGCCGCCGCCGGCGTAAGGGAAGCAAAACAGGCGCAGCGCCGCATGCCGGCCCGCCGGCGCGGCGTCCACCCACGCGCCGCCCGGCGCCGGCTTCCATTCGCGGTTCATGGCGCCACCTTGCGAACGAAACCGCCGGCCTCTTTGATCGCCGCCCTCGCCTCCGGCAGCATGGGCGCCAAGGTGGCCCATGCGTGCGGCAGCCGCCGCCACACCTTGAACTCCACCGCGACGCCGGCCGCGCTCGCCTTGCGGGCCACGCGCGCGGCGTCGTCCAACAGCACTTCGGTGTCGCTGGCCTGGATGAACAGATCGGGCAGGCCCGCGTACTCGCCGTAGAGCGGCGAGGCGATGGGATGATCGGCGGCGGCGTCGCCAAGGTAGTAGCGCGAGAAATTCCTCACCGCCACCGCGCTCAGCATCACGTCGGACGCATCATTCGCTTCCAGCGAGGCCCCGGTCGCCGCCAAATCCGTCCACGGCGAGAACAAGACCGCGCCGGCCGGCAAGGGCGCGCCCGCGTCGCGCAGCGACAGCAGCAAGGCGAGCGCCAGCCCGCCCCCCGACGAATCGCCGGCGATCACGATCCGGTCCGCCGCCACGCCCTCGTCCAGCAGCGCCCGATACGCCGCCAGCGCGTCGTCGACGGCGGCGGGGAACGGATGTTCCGGCGCCAGCCGGTAATCCAGCGAAAACGCCCGCGCGTCGGCTTCCCGCGCCAGCGCGGCGGCCACGCCCCGGTGCGTGACCGGGGAGCAGAAGCAATAGCCGCCGCCGTGCAGATACAGAATGACCCGCCCGGTCGCCTCACGCCGTTCGGCGGCCTCCGGTTCTATCCACTCGCCTCGCAGCGCCTGCGCGTCCAGCTTGCGCACCCGCCATCCGCGCGGCGGCTTTGCTTCGCCGCGAGCCCATTTCGCGCTGCGCTTGCGCATTTCCTGAGCGGTCAGGCCGGGTTTGCGGGTCAGAGATTTGGCCGTTCTGCGCAACAGCCACGAAAAACATAGGTTTTGCCAACTCATTGATCGATTCCCGGTAGCAAGAAAGAGAAACGCGCCGTCACGCCCCGCGCGCGCCTCACCCGAACACCAGTTTGCGATGCGCGGCGATGCCCGCCAGCGCGCCGTTGCCGATGGCCAGCGCCACGGTGCCTCCCCGATGCGTGATGTCGCCGCAAGCGAACACGCCCGGCGCCGATGTTTCCATCGCGTCGTCGGTCCGCACATAAGGCCCCAGCGGCCCCTCCTCTATCGCGCAGCCCAGCTGCTCCGCCACCGGGCTGGACAAGCGGAAGCGGCTCATCGTGAACAGCCCGTCGAACGCGATCCGGCGTCCATCGGCAAGTTCGACGGTGGCGCGGTCGACAATGCGCGCGATCCGGTCGCGCACGATCTCAACGCCCCGCCGCGCCAGCGCCTCGCGCTGCTCCTCGTCCGGCTCGAAGCCGCCGTCGGTCAGGAAGACAGTCTGGCCCCACTCCGGCATCAACATCGCCGACAAATAGGACAAGGGCCCGCCGCCGAGCACGCCGATGCGGCCCCGATCCAATTCGTAGCCGTGGCAGTAAGGGCAGTGGAACACGCTTTCCCCCCAGCGTTCCTCCAGACCCTCCAGCTCCGGCAGCTCGTCCACCACGCCGAAGGCCAGCACCAGCTGGCGCGCTCGGTAGTCTTGCCCGGATGAGCAGCGGAGCGTATAGCCGGCGTCGTTCCGCTCTGCCCGGACCACGCTGTCCACCCGCCATTGCGCGTTAGGGTAAGCGAGCAGTTGCGCCTTGCCGTCCGCGGCGATCGCGTCCGGCGAACGGCCATCCAGGCCGATCACGCCGTGAGATTGGGCGGCGAAGCGGTTGCGACGCGCGCCGGCATCGATTACCAGCACGCGGCGGCGCGCGCGCGCGATCTGCAGCGCGGCGGATTGTCCGGCGTGACTGCCGCCTATCACGACGACGTCGAACAACATTGAGGAGGTTTCTGAATTCATGGGTCGAGTGTCCTTGATTGGAAATGAATGGGATGGCGCGCGGGCGGCCTTCATAGGCGGCCGCCGCCGCAAGCTTCCGCTGCGCGGTCCAGCAGCCAGCGCACGATCAGCTTGGCGCGCGGCACGCGCTGCCCTTCGTCCCGCCGCCGCAGCGCCAGTTGCTGCGTGATCACCGCCAAACGCAGCAGGCCGTAGGCATACCAGTAGGCGGGTTCCGTCACCTCGCGTCCGGCGGCCGCCGCGTACAAATCGACCAGCGCCTCGCGCGTCGGCGCGCCCGGCGCGCAACTCGGCCCGGGCGCGTCCAGCCGCAGCAGCGACGAGTCCCGGCTCTCTATCCAGTAAGCGAGCGCGGCGCCAAGGTCGGCCAGCGGATGACCGACCGCGGCCAGCTCCCAATCGACGACGCCCACCAGCCGCGCCGGATCGCCCGGGTCGACGAGGATGTTGTCCAGCTTGTAGTCGTTGTGCAGCCAGGCGGAGGGCGCGGTCTGCGGCATCCGCTCGCTCAGCCAGTCGGCCACCGCCCGGAAGTCGGCGTCGGCCGCCGCGCCCGCCTCCTCCGCGTTCCAGCGCCGCCGCCATTCGCTCAGGATGCGGCGCAGATAGTCGGGGGGCCGGTCGGCCGGCGCGACCTCCAGCGCATGCAGGCTCGCCAGCGTCTCGATGAAGTTTTCCGCGAGCCGGCGCACGGTGTCGGGGCCGAGCGCTCCGCAGGCGGCCGGCGCAACGCCGTCCAGCTTTTCAACCAGCAGCAGCGCGGCGTCGCCGTCCTCGTCCACCGCCAGCGGCTTGGGCGCGAGCCGGAACTGGCCAGCCATCCGCTCAAGGAGCGCAAAGCGACGCCGCGCTTCCCGCGCGCCGCCCTCCGGCAGCCAGTAGGCGATGAGTTCGCTGTCGCCGCCCTGCACCAGGAACACCTCGCTGGCCCGGCCGCCGCCCACCCGCGTCGCGCGCGCGCCCACGCCGGAGCGGCCCAGCGCCGCCATCGCGCGCTCCGCGATCCGCGCGCTCATGCCAGCTCCCGCCGGAAGCCGGCCAGCGCATGGCGCGCCACCAGGCTCTTGTGCACCTCGTCCGGGCCGTCGTAAATCCGCCCCGCGCGTTCGTGCCGCCACAGCACATTGAGAATCGTGTCGCCGCTGACGCCCAGCGCGCCCTGCACCTGCAACGCGTGATCGAGCACGGTCTGCGTCACGCCGGCCACGAAGAACTTCGCGATCGAGATGTCGATCTGCGCGCGCTCGTGGCGGTTTTGCAGCCGCGTGGCCGCCTGGGTCACCAGCAGGCGCGCGGCGTCTATCGACGCGCGGCTCTCGGCGATCCAGTTCTGCACCGTCTGGCGCGAGGACAGCAGCTCGCCCGCCGCCAGTTCCCGGCGGCAGGCGCGCCGGCACATGATGGCGAAGGCGCGCTCGCACACGCCTATCCAGCGCGCACAATGGTGCAGCCGTCCGGTGGCGAGCCTGGCCTGCAGCACGACGAAGCCCTCGCCGGGCTTGCCCAGCATCGCGTCCTCGCCCACCCGGCAATCGTCCAGCACCAGTTCGCCGTGGCTGGCCCAGCCGCAGCCCTCGTCCCCCATCACCCGCAGATTGCGGACGTGGCGGAAGCCCGGCGCGTCGGTGGGCACGATGAAGGTGCTGGTGCGCGCGTGCAGCGGCGCGGCCTCGTCGGTGACGGCCAGCACGATGGCGAAGCCCGCGCCGTCGGCGCCGGACGCGAACCATTTGCGGCCGTTCAGATGCCAGGCGCCGTCCCTGTACACCGCCGTCGTTTTCAGCGAGGAGGGGTTGGATCCGGCGGACTCCGGCTCCGTCGCCGCGAAGCAGCTGCGCAGTTCGCCGCGCAATAGCGGCTCCAGCCAGCGCCGGCGCTGCGCGGGAGTCGCGTACTCCAGCAGCACGTCGATATTGCCGGCGTCGGGCGCCTGGTAGTTGACCGCGTAATGGCCCAGCGGCGAGGTGCCCAGCAGCTCGCCCACCTCCACCAGCTCAAGCAGGTTCAGGCCCAGGCCGCCGTCGGCTCGCGGCACCTGCGGCAGCCACAGGCCGTGCGCCCGGTTGGCCGCGCGGATGCCGCTCATCAACTGTTCCACGGTTTCGAAATCGCCGTTGGCGAGCGCCGCCTCCGGTTCCGCCAGCGCCGCCTCGACGGCGGCGAATGCCTTGACTCTGGTGTTCATTGTTCTTCCTCGGTTTCCATGTCTGAAACGGCCCGCCGCGCGGCGGCCTCCACGGCGCGCAAGGCGCCGGCCAGCCCGCTGACGAAGGGGGGGCGCATGATGCCGACGTGATCGCCGGGCAGGCGCAGCGGCGTCGCCGCGGCCGGCGCCGCCGCGCGCCAGCCGTCGATGAGCGCGGCGTCGTCGGGCGCGTCCGCCTCGCCGTCCCTGTCCGCGGCCACAATCAAATGCAGCGCCCCGGCATAAGGCGTCGCCGGCGCGTAATCCGTCAGCGAATGCGCGATGAAGGCGCGCACGCGCGCCGCGAATTCGGGCAGGCCAAGCTCCTCCGGCAGCACGCCCGCCGCTATCAGCCGCTCGCGCAAACGCCCCACTCTCCGCGCATCGTCCAGCGCGTCGAATTCATCGGCGTCGAATAGCCGCTTGGCGTCGGCCAGACGCGCGAAGCTGTTGCCGATCTCCGCCATCCAGCGGCTGTCCCGCCAGTCCCGCTTGTGCGGCCGCGCCGCCGACCCCGGCGGCAGGCTGTCCACGATGGAAACCCAAGCCACCGCCTCGCCCTGGCCGGCCAGTTGCCGCGCAATCTCAAGCGCGACCCAGCCGCCGAAAGAATGGCCGCCCAGGCGATAAGGCCCGTAAGGCCGCACCCGCCGGATGTCGGCGATCAGCGCCGTCGCGATGGCTTCGACGCCGGCCGCGTCGGCCTCGCCGGACCCGGGCAGCTCCATGCCCCATACCGAGAAGTCCTTGGACAGCTCGGCCGCGAGCGCGCGCAGATACGGCACATGCCCGCCCGCGCCCGGCGCGAAGAACAGCGGCGGCGCGTCGCCCGGCGCGGACAGCGCGACGAGCGCGCCGACCCGGACGCCGTCCGCGCCCGCGCCCTCGGTCTCGATGATCCGGGCCTGCTCGGCCACGGTCTGCGCCGTCAACAGACGGGCCACCACCGCCGCGTCCAGGCCAAAGGCCCGGCCGGCGCGGGAGCAGATCCGCAGCATCAGCAAAGAATCTCCGCCCAGCGCGCTGAAATCGCTGTCCTCCGACGGCGGTTCGCGCTTGAGCACGGCCGTCCACAAGGCGCTCAGCTCGCGTCGCAGAGCCGCGCCGCTGGGCCGCGCGGCGGCGGGCGCCTTGGCCGCCGCCGGCGTGGCGGCCGCCGAGGCCAGGCTCCGGCGCTCGCCGCCGTCCGCCCTGCTCGCGCCGCCGGCGGCCGCGTCCCCCGCCGTGGTTTCCCCGAGCAACGCGCGCAAGGCCGCCGCGTACTCCGCGACGAAGCGGACCACGGTCTCCGTCGAGAAATGCCCGCGCGACGGCACCAGGGTGATCCGCAATACGCCTTGCCGGCCGTCGAAGCTGCTTTGCACCACCAGCGGCACATTGGTCGTGTCGCTCGCATAGCCGTCGGACACCTCGATGTCGCGCACCGCGTCCTCCAGCGCGCGGAAGTGCGTGAAGTTGAACAGCGCGTCGAACACCGTGCCCACCTGCCGATGCAGTTCGATCAGCGGATAGCGCCGGCGGCTGAACACCTCCAGCTCGGCCGCCTGCACCGCGCGCACCAGCGCGACCGCGTCGAAGACGCCGGCCGGGAAATCGAAGCCGAGCGGCAGGCTGTTCAGGAACAGGCCCAGCGCCCGGTCGCCGTCCGCGCCCTCGCTGCGGCCGTTGAACACCACGCCGCTCGTCACCGCCGGCCTGCCGCAGATGCGCGACAAGGCGAGCAGATGCGCCGTCAGCAGCACGCTCTTCACCGAGGCGCCCGCGCGCGCGGCGAGCACTTCCAGGCCGGCGGACTCAGCGGCCGAAATCGGCACCTCCGCCGGCGCCGCGTCGCCGTCCGGCTCCCGCGCCAGCCGCGTGGCCGGCAAGGATTGCAGCCGCGCGCGCCACCAATCGCTCAGCGCGTCCGAACGCGCCGCCTCGCGCTCCCCCTCGACGAAATCACGGAACCGGCTCGTGGGCACAGCCAGCGTCAGCGGCCGGCCGGCCAGCCGCGCCGAATAGTCGGAGATCAGCTCGGAGAGCAGCAGATTGAAACTCCAGCCGTCCAGAATCGCGTGGTGCTTGGTCACGCCGATATGCATCGCCTCTTCGCTCAAGCGATGCACGGCGAAGCGGATCAGCGGCGGACGCTCGACGTCGAAGCGCCGGCGCTGCTCGGCTTCGCGCCAATCTCGAATCCGCGCGTCCTGCCGCTCCGGGTCTAGGCCTCGCCAATCGCTGACCGTCAGCGGCAAAGGCACCTGACGATGCACGAACTGCAGCGGCTCCTCGTCGGCCGCGAGGTCGAAGGCGGTGCGCAGCGCCGGATGGCGCTCGAAGGCGCCGCGCAGCGCCGCCTCTAGCGCGGCAGCGTCGAATGGTAGAGCCAGACGCTGGCCGTTGACGTTGTGGTAAGCCGAATCCTGGCCGTGCCGCATTTCATTGGCGAGCATCGCCATCTGCATCGCGCTGAGCGGATAGGCGTCCTCGTGGGCGGCATCCAGCAGCGGTGACGGCGGCGCGCTCGCGGCCGGCGGCGCCGAATCCGCCTGCCGGACGCGCGGCGCGAGCCGCTCTATGGTCAGGGAGCGCATCAAGTCGTCCAGCGAAAAATCGATGTTGACCTTGTGCGCGGCGGACAGGATCTGAATGCTCAGGATGGAGTCACCGCCCAGCTCGAAGAAGTTATCGCTAACGCCGATAGGCGAGCGTTTGAGCACGGACTCGAACACGCCGACCAGCGCCTGCTCCACCGCGTTGCGTGGCGCTACGCGCGGACGCGCCGCGTCGGCGTCCGCCGCCAGCGCGCCGGCCAGCCTGCGGCGATCCAGCTTGCCGTTGCTCGTCAACGGAATCGCGCCCACCTCGACCAGACGCGCCGGCACCGCATGCGGCGGCAGGCGCAGGGCAAGCCAGTCCCGCAGCGCGGAGCCGGACACGCGCGCCGAACCGCGCGCCACCACAAAACCCGCCAACTGGGCGTGGCCGTCTATGGTCGCGTCGTCGACCATGACCGCCGCGGCCGCGACGTCCGGATGCCGGGCCAGCGTCGCCTCGACTTCGCCCAGCTCGATGCGGAAACCACGGATCTTGACCTGGTCGTCGATGCGGCCCAGATAGTCCAGCTCGCCGCGCGCGTCGAAGCGCCCTAGGTCTCCGCTGCGATAAAGCCGCTCGCCGGGCAGGAAGGGGTCCGCGATGAAACGTTCGCGGTTGAGCTCGGGACGATTGTGGTAACCGCGCGCCACGCCCTCCCCGCCCACGTGAATTTCGCCCGGCACGCCCGGCGGCGCCGGATGCCCGGCGGCGTCGAGCAGGTAGACGCGGTAACCCGGCAAGGGCCTACCCACAGGGCTGCGCGACGACTGCGCGTCGCCCGGGCCCAATACGCGCTCGGTGACATGCACCGTGGTCTCGGTGATGCCGTAGAGATTGACCAGCGCAACGCCGCCCGCATCGTTCAGGCAGGCGGCGAACTGGCTGGGAATCGTCGCCTCGCCGCCAAAGAACACATAACGCAAGCCGGCCGGCAAAGGCCGCCGCGCGTCGTCCAGCGCGCGCAGCAGCTGCTTGAAGGCGCTGGGGGTCTGGCTCAGCATCGTGACGCCCTCGCGTTCCAGCAGCGCGAGAAATTCATCCGGCGTGCGCGAGCAGCGGTAAGGCACGATTTCCAGCCGTCCGCCATGCAGCAAGGCGCCCCAGATTTCCCATACCGAGAAGTCGAAGGCATAGGAATGGAACAAGGTCCATACGTCCGACGGTCCGATGCCGTAGCTCCGGCGCGTGGCCGCGAACAAATGGTCCGCGTTGCGGTGCTCCACGCACACGCCTTTAGGCTGCCCGGTCGAACCCGAGGTGTAGATTACGTAGCAAAGGTCCGCGGGCGAAGTGTCGCGCGGCGGCGGCGCGTCTTCGCGCTCGCCGGACGCCGCCGCTTCTCCCATCCCGATCAGAACCCCGCCGAAGTCCCCGAAGCGATCTCGCGCTTCTTCGCCGCAGATCAGCGCGCCGGCGCCGATATCGTCCAGCATCCACGCGAGGCGTTCCGACGGATGGTCGAGATCCAGCGGCACGTAAAAGGCGCCCGCCTTCAGCACGGCCAGAATCGCGACGACGCTGTCCATGCCGCGGCCAAACGCCAGCGCGACAGGCGCGTTGCCGCGCACCTCGGCCGCGTCCAGCCGCCACGCCAGCCGGTTGGCGCGACGATCCAGTTCCGCGTAAGTCAGCGTCTCCCCGTCGCACTTCAGCGCGACGGCGTCCGGCCGCGAGCGCGCTTGCGCCTCAAAACGGCGATGCAGGCACTGGCGCTCCGCATCGTCCGCGCGACGGGCCGCCGCGTTCCAGCGCGCGGCCAGCGCGCCGCCTGCTTCGTCGCCCAACAGCGACACCCGCGCGACGCTCAGCGCCGGGCCGCCGCGTTCGAACTGGCCCAGCACCTCCGCCAGCATCTCGACGACTCGCTCCGCCGACGCCGCCGAGATCCGCTGGCGGTCGAAATGCAGACGCAGGCGCAAGCGCTCGCCGGGAATCGCCACCACGGTCAGCGGGTAATTGGTTTGTTCCACCACCTCGACATCGCTCACGCCCAGTTGCTCTCGATAGCGTTTCGCATCCGCCCGCGCCGGGTAGTTCTCAAACACCACCAGGCTCTCGAACAGGGGCGCGCCGGGAGCGACTCCGCTCCAGCCCGGAATCGCGTGCAGCGGCGTGTACGCATAGGCTTCGGCGTCGACGTGCTGGCGATGCAGCCGCCGCAGCCAGTCGCCCAGCGTCAGTTCAAGATCGACGGACGCCCGCGTCGGCAGCGCGTTGACGAAGAGCCCCACCATCTGCTCGACACCGCGCAGCTCCGCCGGCCGGCCGGACACGGTGGTGCCGAACACCACGTCGTCGCGGCCGCTCGCGCGCGCCAACAACAAGGCCCAGGCGGCCTGGATCACCGTGCTCTGTGTAAGCTCGCACTCTCGCGCCAAACGCTGCAATCCCTCGCTCGCTCGCGCGTCGAGCTCGCGTTCTATCAAACCGTGGCCGGGCGCGCGGTCCGGGCGCGCGTCGTCGGCGAACGGCAGGGGCGTGGCCGAGCGCACATCGCCCAGCCGCGCGCGCCAGAAGGCTTCGGCCGCGGCGCCGTCCTGTTCGTCCAACCAGCGCAGGAAGGCGCTGTACGGCTGGGACGGCGGCAGAGCCGGAACGGAGCCGCGCCGGTAGGCGTCGTAGCAGGCGAGGGCCTCGCCCAGTACGATCTGCACCGACCAACCATCCAGCAGCAGATGGTGATAGCTCCACACGAACTCGTAGCGCTCCTCTCCGGTGCGGAACAAGGCGCAGCGCATCAGCGGCGCGCGGCTCAGGTGAAAACCGGGACGCCGGTCCGCGTCCCGATAGGCGGCGAGACGGCGCTGCTGTTCCTCTTGGTCAAACGCTCGCCAGTCCTCCTCCACCCACGGCAGTTCGACGTCGCGGAAGACCACCTGCACCGGCTTGGACGGGCCGTCCCACAGAAAGCCGGTGCGCAGCACGCCGTGCCGCGCGACCACCGCTTCCAGCGCGCGCCGGTAATCGGCGGCGTTGAGCGCGGCGTGGAAGGAGCAAGCCACCTGCTCGTAATAGACGCCGGACTCCGGCGCCTTCAGCGTATGAAACAGCAGGCCCTGTTGCGTCGGCGTCAACGGCAGCATGGTCTCGACTTTCGAGCGGGCTTGCTGTGCGGTATTCGATAATGTTTGGTTCATAACTGTTCGTTCAGTAGCTGTAACACTTCGTCGATATCGTTCTGGTCCAGATGAGCGAGCGGCAGGTCCGATGGCGTCAGGCCCCCGGACTCCGGCGACTGGCAATGCGCCAGCACCGCGTCCAACTCGGCTCGGAAGCCCTCGGCCAGCGCCGTGATCGCCCCTTCCCGCTGTCGCGCCGCGCTATACAGCCAGTCCACCCGCAAGCGCCCTTCGTGCACCTGCGCCACCACGTCCAGCCCGTAGCGCCGCCTCATCCCCGCCCCGCGCGTCCCGCCCGGCGGCTCGCCCAACCACGTGGAGCGCGGCTCGCCGCCCTCCTCCAGCCGCCATTGGCCCAGGTAGTTGAAACACACCGTGCGCGCGTGGCCGCCCAGCTCCAACCCGCGGCCGCCGTAACGCAGCGCGTGGTAAGCCAGGCCGCCGTCCGGCACGCTCCGCATCCGCTCCTTCACCCGTTTCAGATCCCCTGACAGCTCCCCGCTCAGCGGCAGCCGCAGCGGATACAGGCTGGTGAACCAGCCCACGGTGCGCGACACGTCCACGCCCGCCAGCCCGTCCCGGCCGTGCCCTTCCAGGTCCAGCACGCATTCCTCCGCACCCGTCCATTGGCGCAAGGCGCGCGCCAGCGCGGTCACCAGCAATTCTTCCGGACGCATCCGGTAAGCCTCGCCCGCTTGCCGCAGCCAGCGTTCCGTCGTCTCCGCGTCCCACTGCAGCGACACCCGCGACTCGGCCGCCACCGTATCCTCGGCCGCGCTGAAACCCGGCAGCGACATGCCCGGCGCGTCCATCTCCCGCCAGTAACTCAGCGTTGAGTCCGGCAAGGCTTCCGCCCATTCCCACAGCCGCTGCGACCATGCCTGGTACGACACCGTCTTGGCCGGCCATGTCGCCGCCTCGCCCCGGCTCAGCGCCGCGTAGGCCCGCCATAGGTCTTCCAGCAGAATCCGCCACGACACCCCGTCCACCGAGGCGTGATGCCCCAGCCACAGCAAGCGCCAGCCCTCCTCCAGCCGGTACAGCCGCGCCGCCCACAGGCTCGCGCCGCCCAGACGCAGGCTGGCTTGCAACGCGGCGGCGTCCCGCTCCAGCGCGGCCTCCGCATCGGCCAGGCCGCGCAAGTCCACGGCCTTCACTTCCACCGGTTCGCCCGCGCCGCTGTCCTGAATCCAGCGCTCGCCGTCCCGCCGCCAGCCTATCCGCAGCGCGTCGTGCCGCTGCGCCACCGCCTGCAGCGCGCCGATCAGCGCCTCCGCGTCGACGGACCCGCCCAGGCCCAGATAGGCCCCCTGGTTGAACTGTTCCCAGTCCGTGCCCGGCCAGTCCAGATACCAGGCCTGAATAGGACCGGGCCTCACTTCGCCGATCACCTCGCCCTGCTCCGCCTGCGCGCCGGCGTCTTCCGCCGCGCAGCCTTCCGCCGCCAGTTCCGCAATCGTCGGATAGCGGAACACTTGCTGCGGGCTGAGGCGCAAGCCCCGTTCCGCCGCCCGCGACGCCATCTGTATGCTCAGGATGGAGTCGCCGCCCAGCGCGAAGAAGTTGTCCCTCACCCCCACGCGCTCCAGCCCCAGCAAGCCTTGCCAGATATCCACCAGCGCCGCCTCGGCCTCGGTCTCCGCCGCCGCCGTTCCCGTCTCGACCACCGGCTCCGGCAGACGCTTGCGGTCCACCTTGCCGTTGGCGGACTGCGGCAAGGCGTCCAGCCACACCCAGGCGCGCGGCACCATATAAGCCGGCAGGCGCGCCTCCAGCCACGCCTGCACCGCGGCCGCATCCGCGGCCTCGCCCGAATCCGGCCGCGCCACCAGATAGCCGACCAATTGCTTCTCATCCGCGGCGCTGCGCCGCAGCGCGACGGCGCAGCCGCTCAGCCCAGGGTGGTGGCCCAGCGTCGCCTCGATCTCGCCCAGTTCTATCCGATAACCGCGCAGCTTGATTTGCTCGTCGATCCGGCCCAGGAACTCCAACACCCCGTCGCGCCGCCAGCGCACGCGGTCTCCGGTGCGATACCAGCGTCCGCCGTCCGGCGGCGGAGCGGCGACGAAACGCTCCACCGTCAAGTCGGGGCGCCCCAGATAACCTAGCGCGAGCCCGTCGCCGCCCGCCCACAATTCGCCGGGCACGCCGACAGGCACCAACCGGCCGCCGGCGTCGACCACGCGCACCTCGGTGTTGCCGATAGGCCGCCCAATCGGAATCGAACCGCGTTTCACGTCGCCGGCCGTCACCCGATGGCTGCAAGTAAAGGTGGTGTTTTCCGTCGGGCCGTAGCCGTTGATCAGCGCAACACCGGGGCAGGCCTCGAGGAAAGCCCGGCAGCTCGCCACCGGCAGCGCGTCGCCGCCGGTCAGCAGTTCGCGCAGGCCGCCCAACGCGGCCGGCTCCTCTTCCACCGCCATGCGGAACAGGTCGGCGGTCAACCACATCGTGGTGACGCCGTCGCGCGACGCCGCATCCAGGAAGGGCATGCCGGGCTCGGCCAGCACCAGCCGCCCGCCGTTCAGCCAGCATCCCCATATTTCGAAAGTCGAGGCGTCGAAGCCCAGCGGCGACTGCTGCAACATCACCGTAGACGCGTCCAGCCGCGCATAACCGCCGCCGGTCGCTAGCCTCACCACCGCGCGGTGCGGCACCGCCACGCCCTTGGGCTGACCGGTGGACCCCGAGGTGTACATCACATAGGCCAGGCCCTCCGCCTCCGCGCGCCGCGCTTCGGACAGGAGCGGCCGCGCGGCGCCGGCTTCGCAATCGGCCAGGCTCAACACCGGCCCGGCATAATCGCCGAGCCATCCGGCGTCCAAGCCGTCGGCGACGATCATCAAGGCCGGCGCGGCGTCCACCGTCATCGCGCGCAAACGCGCGGCCGGATAAGTCGGGTCCAGCGGCAGATAGGCGGCGCCCGCCTTCAGCACGGCGAGGAAGGCGGCTAGCAGCCGCGGCGAGCGCTCGCCCGCGACGCCCACCACCGCTCCCGCTTCGACGCCGGCCGCGCGCAGCGCGCCGGCCGCGCGGTCCGACCACTGATCAAGCTCCGCGTAAGTCCAACGCACGCCGCCCTGTTCCAGCGCGACGCGTCCGGGATGGTCCGCCGCGCGCTCGCGAAACAGCCGGTCTATCGAGGCATCGGCGCGATACGGCAGCTCATGCCGCCCCCATCCTCGCAGACGCGCCTCTTCCTCGGCGGATAATATGGGCAAGCCGCGCGCGTCCGCGTCGGGCGAAGCGAGCGCCGCGCGCAGCAGCGCCAGGTAGTGCTCGCCCAACTGGCGGATGGTGGCCGCTTCGTACAGATCGGTGTTGTACTGCCACACCGCGAAAGTGCCTCGCTCGTCGCCCTCGATCGACAGATAGAGATCGAAGCGCGCGAACGGGCTGTCCAGATCGAAGGGCATGGCCGCACCGCTCGCGGTGCGCACCGCCGGCAGGCGGACGTTCTGGAAAGCGAACACCGTCTGCGCGAACTGTTCGTGCCGGGGGCCGCCGCGCGCGCGCAGCCGCTCCACGATGGCGTCCAGCGGCACGCCCTGGCGGGCGAAAGCCCGTGCGCTGGCGTCGCGGGCCCGGTCCACCAGCGCGCCGAAGCTGTCGCCCTCGCCCACCTCGGTGGCCAGCGCCACCAGGTTGACAAAGTAGCCGGCGATCTCCTCAGCGGCCTGGAAAGGCCGGTTGGCCGCCGGCGTCAGCGTCAACGCGCGCGCTTCGCCGGTATAGCGATGTTGAAGCAGCGCGAAGGCGCTAAACAAAGTGGTGAACAGTGTGGTGTTGCGGCTGCGGGAAAACGCGGCCGCCGCGTCCATGCACGCGGCCGGAATCTCGAAGCGCTCGGTGCCGCCGCGCCCGCTCAGCGCCGGCGGACGCGGGCGGTCGCCGCGTATCGCCGGCACCTCGTCCACTTCCGCCAAGTCGTCCACCCAGTCGTCCAGTTGCGCCGCGTAGTCCGGCGACGCCATCCAACGGCGCTGCCAGGCGGAATAGTCTCGATAGCTGAGGCCGGACGCCGAGTCCTCGGCCGCGTCCGGCGACGCGAGATAGGCGCTGAAATCGCGAATCAGCACGCTCATCGACCAGCGGTCGAAGATGGCGTGATGGATGGTCAGCACCAGCACGGCGGCGCGCTCGGGCGTCGAGAACAAATCGACGCGCCACATCGGCGCGCCGGCGGCAAACGGCAGCCGGGCCAAGTCGGCTGCGCGCGCGCGCAAGGCGTCGTCGCCGTCCACCATCCACGCTTGCAGCGCGACGATCGGCTCCGGCAAAACCGTCTGTCGCACCGGCTCGCCGTCGCTAAAGACGGTGCGCAGGATGTCGTGCCGGCGTGCAAGCGTCGCGAAGGCGCGGGCGACAGCCTCCGCGTCCACCGCGTCCGCGAGTTCGATCGCCGCCTGTTCGTTGTACATCGCCGGATCGCCCAGCCGCGTCGCCGCGACCAGCCTAGCCTGTCCCGGCGACAAGACCGCCGCGTCGCCGGCCTCGCCCGGCTGCGCCGGCGCCAGCGGCGCGGCGCGCGCGTCCTCGTCGTCGAGCACGCGCAACAGTTCCGCCTTGGCCTCGCGCAGCCGCGCGACCAGCGCGGCGTCTAGCGCGCCCTGCGGCGCTTGTATCTGAAGCTGATCGCCGCAACGGCGCAGCGTAACGCCCGCGTCGGCAAGATCAGTCATGAGCCGTGCCATGGTCATAGCGTGATTTCCTCCGTGTCGGCGCCGACGGCCGAGTGTTGTTCTGTCACCAGCTTTCGCTCCAGCTGCGCCATGACTTGATCGATCAGTTCGTCCAGCGAGGAGCCGTCGATCAAATGCGTGATGGCGACGGACACGCCCAGCGCGCGCTCCAATTCGTTGCGCAATTCCGCGCCGGTCAGCGAGTCGACGCCCAGGTCCAGCAGCGAGGACTGACGCGGCAAGGCCGCCGGGCTGGACAGCACCGCGCGCAATTCCGCCTCAAGATAATCGGCGACCAGCGCGCGGCGCTCGCCGGCGGGACGGCCGCGCAGTTGGTCGAAAGAGAGGGTCCGCGCGCTCGCGGCAGGCGCGGGGCCGATCAAGCCTTCAATCAGGCGCGGCAGATCGGGCTGCGCCGCGATCCGGTCCAGATCAATCGAGGCGGCCACCAGGTGTGGCTCGCCCGAGAACGCCTGCTCCAGCGCGGCGAAGGCCTCGCCTTCGCTCAGCGGGTTCAGGCCTCCGGCGCGAATCCGTTCCGCCGTCTTCGCGTCGGCCGCGCCCATGCCCGCCGCCCAAGATCCCCAGCCTATGGACAACGCCGGCCGCGCGCGCAAGCGTCGCCGCTGCGCGAGCGCGTCGAGATAGCCGTTGGCGGCGGCGTAGGCGGCCTGCCCGTGACGGCCCACCGCCGCGGAGATGGATGAATACAGCAGGAAGAAGTCGAGCGGTTCGCCCTCGGTCAGGCGGTCCAGCAAGACCGCGCCGCCGGCCTTGGCGCTCAGGGTCGCGGCGAAGGCCGCGGCGTCCAGCGCGTCCAGCGTCGCGTCCCGCACAATGCCCGCACAGTGCGCGACGCCGCGTATCGGCCTGCCGGCCATGGCGAGCGCGCCGCGCAAGGCGACCTCGTCGGCGACGTCGGCCGCCGCCACGCGGACCTCGACCCCGTCGCCGCGCAGACGGGCGCAAACGGCCTTTGCGGCGTCGCCGGTTTCGCCGCCGCGGCTGATCAACAGCAGATGGCGCGCGCCGCGGCGGGCCAGCCAGCGCGCGGTCGCGAGGCCCAAGGCGCCGGTGCCGCCGGTCACCACATAGGCGGCGTCGGCGTCCAGCGCTGGCAGCGCGGCCGCCGCGCCGGCGCCTGCGCGCCGCAGCCGTGGCGCCAGCACGGTGGCGCCGCGCACCGCCAGTTGTTCCTCGATGGCTTCATCGGCGAGCAGCGCCGCCAGTGTGTCGAAGGAGGCCGGCGAGCCGTCGATATCGATCGTGCCTCGCCAGGCTCGACCCTGTTCGCGCCGCGCGACGCGCACCGCCGCGTTCAAAGCGGCGAGGACGGGATCGACGTCCTCCGCCGGCCCGGTCGCCGCCCCGCCGCGCGTAACCACGGCAATGGACGCCGACGGCGTCGCGGCGCGCTCGCGCGCCAGCGCGCTCAGCAAGGCGCCGCGACGCGCGACGGCCTCCACCGCGTCTTCGCTCCCGGACGCGCGGTCGAAAGCAAGCACCAGGCTGGCGGCGCCCGCGCAGCGGATCGCGTCGATCTCAGCAGCCGCGATCACGCAGCGTTCGCCGGCGGCTTCCAGCGCGCGCGCCACTTCCGCGCACAAAGCCGGATCGCCGGCGACAATCCGCTCGCCCGATCGGCGCGCGCCGGCCGGCGATTCCACCGGCTGCCAGGCGATGCAGTAAAGCGGCGACTCCGCGGTCGCAGGCCCTTCGTCAACCCAGTAAGACTGACGGTCAAAGGCATAGGCCGGCAGCCGCGCGACGCGGCGGCCGGCGCTGGCCGGCGCTGGCCAGTCAACCGGCAGGCCAGCCACATAGCGCCGCGCCAACGTGTCCAGCCGCTCGGCCGGGTCACCGCCCGCCTCGGTCTCAGGCGGCGCCGCGTCGCGGCCGAACGGCATCCCGCCGCACACGCCGCTGTGGACGGCGGCGTGCTCGCCGCGCGCGAAGCGGCTCAACTCGCGCGCCATCTCCTCCGCGCTGGCGGCCGTCAGCGCGAGCCGATGCGGAAAATGCGAACGCGCAACGCGCGACGCGTGGCAGGCTGCCGCCCACGCCGAGGCGTCGAGTCCGGCCAGATGGTCCGCAAGCCGCGCCGCGTTGCCGCGCAGCGAGGCGTCGGATTTCGCGGAAACGACCAGCAACTGCGCGCCTTCGCCCGCGCTCGCGGCCGTTTCGCCGGCGGCCTCGCGCGGCGGCGCGACTAGCACCGCGTGCGCATTGGTGCCGCTGAAGCCGAAGGAGCTGACGCCCGCGACGCAGGGCGCGTCTCCGCCGTCTATGCGTTCCGCGCCGAGCGCGAGGCGCAACGGCAGGGTGTCCCATTCAATGCCGCGGTTGGGCGTGCGCACATGCAGCGTGGCGGGCACCACGCCATGGCGCACCGTCAACGCCGCCTTGATCAGCCCGGCTATCCCCGCCGCGCCTTCAAGGTGGCCGAAATTGCTCTTGATCGAACCCAACAGCACGCGATCCGCGCGATCGCGGCCGGCAAACACGGAGGCCAGCGCCGCCGCTTCTATCGGGTCGCCCAACGCGGTGCCGGTGCCGTGCGCCTCCACATAGTTCACCTGGGACGCGTCGATGCGCGCCGCGCGCAGAGCAGCCCGCACCAGCTCGCGCTGCGCGTGCTCATTAGGCACCGTCAGGCCCGCGCTGCGGCCGTCGTGATTAACGGCCGAGCCGGCGATCAGCGCGTCTATCGTGCGCCCGGCGGCCTCGGCATCGGCCTGCCGCTGCAACACCACCACGCCGCAGCCCTCCCCGCGCACGAAACCGTCCGCGCCGTCGTCGAAGGAACGGCAACGGCCGCTGGGCGACAACATATGCGCCCGGCACTCGGCGGCGGTGGACAGCGGCGACAGCACCACATTGACGCCGCCGACGATGGCGATATCGCACTCGCCGGCGCGCAGCGCATTGCACGCCAGGTGCACGGCGACCAGCGACGAGGAGCACGCGGTGTCTATCGTCAGCGTCGGCCCGTGCAGGCCCAGCGCGTGCGACACGCGGCCCGCCAGCACGCTGGGCGCGTTGCCCGAGGCGGTGTAGAGATCGACATCATCGGCCCGACGGAAGCGGTGCGCGTAGTCCTGATGCATGACGCCGGCGAACACCCCGGTGGCCGAGCCTTTCAGTTCCGCCGCCGTCATGCCGGCACGCTCCACCGCTTCCCAAGTCACTTCAAGCAGCATGCGCTGCTGCGGATCCAGCATCGCCGCCTCGCGCGCCGAAATCCCGAAAAAGCCGGCGTCGAAGGAAGCGATATCGTCCAGAAAACTGCCGGTGCGGCAATAGATGCGGCCCTTCGCATCCGGGTCTGCGTCGAAGTAGCGCTCGGCGTCCCAACGCTGGGCCGGCACCTCGCTCACGCCGTCCGCGCCGTCAAGCAGCCCCCCCCACAGCGCCTCCGGCGAATCAACGCCGGCGAAGCGGCAAGCCATGCCGACCACGGCGATGGGCGCGTGCCACCGCTGCTCTGCGCCGTCCAGCTCGCGCTGCAAGCGCTCTATCTCGCGCAGCGCGTTCCGCATCAGCATCGTCGTGTCGATTTGGCTCATCGCGCGCCCTTTCTATTCAGTTCGTTCAATTTCGCGGACAGCATTTCCACGATCTCCTCCTGCGACATCGGGGCGGCGTCCGTCCGCTCGTCGATCTCGGCCGCGGGCGCGGCGGCTGTCGCCTCCGCGTCGGCCATGCCGAATACCGTCTGCGTCAGATGGTCCGCCAGCGCGGCTATGGTCGGATTCGAGAAAATCACCGTGGTCGGGATGGCGCGGCCGAAACGCTTTTCCAGCAGTACGCGCAGATCGGTGATCAGCAAGGAATCCAGGTCGTAGTCGAACAAGGAGCGCTCGGGGTCCAGCGAGGCCAGCGGCGTGCCCGTCACCAAGGCCGCATCCTCCGCCAGCAGTTGGAACAAGCGGTGTCGCCGTTCGTCCGCGGGCAACGCCAGCAGTTCGCTGACCGAGGAAGTGGAGCCCGCGCCCGGCTGCGCGGTGGCGATGCCGGCGAAGCGGCTGGCCGGCACATGCGGCGGCCATTGTTCGATCAAGCGCCCCCAATCGATGGGCAGCAGCACGAGATGGGCTGGTAGATCCGCCCCCAGCGCGATCTCGAAAGTGGCGCGGCCGCATTCGGCCTCGATCTGGCCGATGCCCAGCTGCGCGAGACGCCGCTTGGCGTTGGCGCTGGAGCGGGCCAGCATGCCCACGTCCTGCCACGGTCCCCAGGCGATGGACAGCGCGGGCAGCCCCTGCTCGCGGCGGCGCGCCGCCAGCGCGTCGAGGTAGGCGTTCGCCATCGCATAGGTGGATTGCCCCGGCGCGCCGAAGGCGGCGGCGGCGGAGGAGAACAGCACAAAGTGTTCCAGCGGGTAAGCCAGGGTGCGCTCATGCAGCAGCCAGGCGCCGCGGGCCTTGCCGGCCAGAGTGGCGGCCAGCGACGCCAGCGTGACGTCGCCGACCAGGCAGTCCTCCACCACGCCCGCCAGATGGCAGATGCCGCGCAGCGGCGGCATGGTCGCGTCGATCTCGGCCAGCAACACGT
The DNA here is from genome assembly GCF_011602385.1 of Chromobacterium fluminis. Taxonomy (NCBI): domain Bacteria; kingdom Pseudomonadati; phylum Pseudomonadota; class Betaproteobacteria; order Neisseriales; family Chromobacteriaceae; genus Chromobacterium; species Chromobacterium fluminis. The sequence continues at coordinate 28,593 of NZ_JAAOMA010000012.1, forward strand.
CGACGTCCGCCTCCACCGCCACATCCGCCTGCCACACCTTCACCTCCACGCCGTCGCGGCGCAGCGCGGCCAGCGCCGCCTCGGCCGCGGCGTCGGCCGGCCGGCGGCCGGTCAGCACCAAGGCGCGCGCGCCCAGCGCGGCCAGCCAGCCCGCGACGCGCAGGCCGAGTTCGCCCAGCCCCCCCGTGATCAGCCAAGTGGCGTCGGCCGAGAGCGCGAGATCGGCCCGAAGCGGCAGCGGGCGTTCCTCGAAGCGCGGCGCGGTGACCGCCTCGCCCTTGACCGCGACTTCGGTCTCGCGCTCGAAGTAATCCAGGCCGCGGCGGATCGCCCGCGCGTCGCCCGCGTGCAGCGCCAGCGTCTGCAGATGTGGCGTTTCCATCGCCACCGCGCGCGACAGCGCCTGCAGCGGCGCCGAGGCCGGCGCGTCCGGCGCCAGCGCCAAGGCGATGCGGCAAGGCCGCTCGCGCCGCGCGGCCGTGGCGAACAGTTCCAGCGCCCCGGCGTAAACCGCCGGTGCCGGCGCGTCGCCGCGCGTCTCCAGCCCGCGGCAATCGACGATCAGGCCCGCCTTGTCGAAGGGAATATCGTTCACCGCCGCCACCACGACGGCCTCCTTGCCTTCGTCGCGCAGCATCGCCGCCAGCCCTGCCGCCGTATCCCCCGCTCCGCTCAGGATGGCGATGGACGGCGGCAGCGCGGCGGCGTCCCCGCCCGCCGCGTCGCGCCATTCCACCGCATAGCCCTCGCGCAGCGGTTCGACGCGCAGCAATTCATTGCGGGTCACCTCGCGCGACTCCAGACCGGTCATTTCGAGCAGCACCTTGCCGGCGTCGAACAGACTGGCCTGCCCCCGCTCGGCCGACGCGTGACAGCGCATCCCGGCGCCGGTCCGCCCGTGCAGCGCCAGCCGCGCGATGCGCGTCGGCACAAAAGCCTTGCTGCCCTCGGGCCGCGCGGCGGCCGCCACCAGCTGCAACACCGAATCCAGAATCCCGGGATGCAACAACCAACCCGCGTCGTCGGCGTCGGCCCGCATATCGCAAGACGCGTCGCCGTCCCCGACGACGATGTCCGACAAGCGCCGGAAGGTCGGCCCCATCACCACGCTGCGCGCGCGCAGCCAGCTATCCATCAGCTCGGTGGAGATCGCTTCTCCGCGCACCGGCTCCGCTGGCGCGGCGCCCGGCGCCTCGCCGGCGTCCACCCTGGCCGTCGCGTGGACGTCGGCGGACTCCAGCGTCAAGACCGTGGCTTCGAAGCCGTCGCCGTCGCGCACCAGCTGCAACTGGACTTTGCGCGCCGCGTCCGGCGGAATCACCAAGGCGGCAGGGAAACGCAAATCGCTCAGCACGCAGGCGTCCGATCCAGTCAGCTCGCGCGCGCCGTCGGCGATCATCACCGCCAGCGCCGCACCGGACACCACCACTTTGTCGTAGATCACATGGTCCTGCAGGAAGGGCAAGACGGCCACGCTCCACTCCGCGTCGAAGATGGTCGCGTCCAAGGCGGGCGCGTCGGTGCGCCGTCCGAGGAAGGGCGTCGCGCCCGCCGCCAGGAAACGCGGCGCGCGGTCTATCCAGTGACGCTGGCGCTGGAAGGGATAAGTCGGCAACGCCACCCGGTTGCCGTCGCGGTAGTGCTGCGCGAGATCCAAGGCCACGCCCGCAGTCCACAGCCGCGCCAGCGCGTCCGGAGAGGCAGGATCCAGCGACGCCATGCCGGCGCCCGTGCCCAACGCCGTGTCGCCGAAGTCCAACACCCGTTCCGCGCCGGCGGCCTCCAGCGCCTCGGCGGCGTCGGCGGCGCTAAGCGCCATCCCCGCGCGCGCCAGTTCTTCCCGTACCGCCTCCTCACTGTCCAGCGGCAGGCCCGAGGCCGCGCTGATCCACAACAAGGACGGCGCGACGACGCGCTCCGCGCGGCGCTGCCGCGCATCGTCAAGGCTCAGCGCACCCGCCGCGAAAGCCGCGGCGAACACACCGTCGCCCGTCGCGCACACACTGGCCGGAACGACGCCGCTCGCTTGCCACAGCTGCACGCGGGCGAGCACCGCGTCCAGATCGCCCGCGCCGCCGAAGGCGAAGCTGACTTCCGGCGCGCGCGCCGGCGTTTCCGCCGCGATCACGCCCGCATCCGGCTCGCCGGCGGCGAAGGCGCGCAGCGCGCGTATCAGCGCTTCCCGGGATTCGGCGCGAAACGCCGCGCGCTTCTCCCAATGACGCCGTCCCAGAGCCGCCGTCAAGCAAACGTCCTCTATCCTCAGCTCGGGATGGCCGTCGAGGAAGTCCGCGTAATCCGCGCACAGCGTGGGCAAGGCTTCGCCGCGCGCCGACAACAGCAAGAGCGGCGCGACGTCCGCCGTGCGCGGCGCGCGCGGCGGCGCCGCTTCTATGATCACGTGGGCGTTGGTGCCGCCGATGCCGAAGGAGCTGACCCCCGCGCGCCGCTGCGGCGCGTCCCAGCGCGCGGTTTCCGTCGGCAGGTAAAACGCGGCGTCGCCTCGCAACGCGTCTATCGCGCGCTCCGCGCCGACGGCGGCCGGAATCCGCCCATGCTCCACCGCCAGCGCGGCCTTGATCAGCCCGCAAGCGCCCGCCGCCGCGTTCAAATGCCCGACGTTCGCCTTCAGCGTACCTAGCGCGCAGCGCGCGCCGGAGCGCTCGCCCAAAGCCACGCCCAGCGCCGCCAATTCGACCTCGACTCCGATCGCCGTGCCCGTGCCGTGCGTCTCGACATAGCCGATCGACGCGCCGTCCACCTCGCTGAACGCCAGCGCCTGGCGGATCACCTCCTGCTGTCCTCGCCCGCCGGGCGCGGTGAAACCCACCTTGGCCGCGCCGTCGTTGTTGACCGCCCCGCCGCGAATCACCGCCATGATGGGATCGCCGTCGGCCAGCGCGTCCTCCAGGCGGCGCAGCACCACCACGCCGGCGCCGTTGCCGAAGACCGTGCCGCTGCTGTCCGTGGTGAACGGACGGCAGGCACCGTCCGCGGACAAGATGCTGCCCTCCTCGTACACATATCCCTGCCGCTGCGGCAAAGCGACGCTGACCCCGCCCGCCACCGCGAAATCGCATTGGAAGCTCAACAGCCCCTGCATCGCCTGGACCACGGCGACGAGCGAAGTCGAACACGCGGTCTGCAAGCTGATGGCCGGGCCGCCGAAGTCGAGCCGGTACGCAACCTGGGTGGCCAGATAGTCCTTGTCCACGCCCACCCATTGCTGCAGATAGCGGTTGGGCGACGCGCGGTCCAGCCGGTCGCGCACATGGTCGACGAGATAATCCACGCTGGCCGAACCGGCCCAGACGCCGACGCGCGCGCCGCGCGCCGCGCCGTGACCGGCGCGCTCCAGCGCCTCGTGCACGCATTCCAGGAAAATCCGCTGCTGCGGGTCCATCGCCGCCGCCTGCGACGGCGGAATGCCGAAATAGGCGGCGTCAAACTGGTCGACGCCGTCCAGCGGACCGCCGGCGCCGACGAAGCCGGGCTGGGCCAGCACCGTCTCCGGCACGCCCTCGCGGCGCGCCGCGTCCGCGCCGAAGCGTTCGATCGCGACCCGGCCGTCGGCTATCATCGACCAGAACTGTTCCAGGGTGCTGACGCCGGGCAAACGGCAACTGGCGCCGATGATCGCTACGGCGTCCACGGGTGTTGAATGAGTCATTACAAAGCCTCCTTGCGTGCGCGTACGCGCTGTCGATAGGCGCGCGCGCCGTCGACGTCAATCATTGGGGAAAGGTCCGCGTCGCCCGAATCGGCGCGCTCGGCGAGCGCCCGTATCGTGGCTAGCGAAAAGAAATCGACCAGCGGGGGAACCGCGACGCCGCGCGACGCCAACAGCGCGCGCAGCCGCACCACGTGCATCGACGTGGCCCCCGCGTCGAAGAAACCCTGCTGCGGGTCTATCTCGACGCCGACCACCTCGGCGAAGGCGGCCAGCATCGTCGCCTCCAGCGAATCGTCGCGCCGCGCGGCGGCGGCGGGCTTCGCCGGCGCGGGAGCCGGGGCCGCCAGCTCGGCGAGACGCGCGCGGTCCACCTTGCCGTTCGCCGTTAGCGGCAAGGCGTCCAGCACCATCACGTGATGCGGCTGCATATAGGCGGGCAGATGCAGCACCAGTTGAGTGCGCACGGCCGCGACCACGTCTCCTTGATGATCCGGCAGCGCCACCACGTGCAGCTGGATCACCGTCGCGTCCTTGCGCCGGGCCACCGAGGCCACGGCGCGCGCCAGGCAGCCGGCGCGCATCGCGGCCGCTTCGATCTCGCCCAGCTCGATCCGATAGCCCTGCACCTTGACCTGCCCGTCCATTCGTCCGAGCAGCTCAAGCTCGCCGTCGGGCTGCCAGCGCGCAAGATCGCCGGTGCGGTAGAGCCTGCGGCCCTCGGCGTCGATGAAGAAACGACGCTTGGTTTCCGCCTCGTTGTCCAGATAGGCGAGCGCGAGGCCGCGACCGCCCAGCAGCAGTTCGCCCACCACGCCGTCCGGGCGCTCCCGACCGTCGGGCGCGCGCACGAAGCATTGCTGGTTGGACAGCGGCCGGCCATAGGGAATCGACGCCAGCGCCGCGTCCTCGGGAGCGATCGGATGCACCACCGACCAGATCGACACCTCCGTCGCCCCACCCAGGCTGATGGGCTGCAACGCCGGAAACGCGTCGCGCAGCCTCCCGGCCAGGCCGGGCGCGATCCAGTCGCCGCTCATCAGCGCCAGGCGCAGATGCGGCGAACGCGGCGCGGACACTTCCAGCATCAGTTCCAGCACGGCCGGCACGGAATTCCAGATGGTGACCCCGCCGTCGCAGAGCGCCTGGGCCATCGCGTCGGGGTCCCGAGCCCGCTCGGGGAAAACCACCTCGCCGCCGACCGCGAGCAGACCGAAGATGTCGTAGACCGATAAGTCGAAAGCCAGCGAGGACACGCACAGCGTGCGATCCGCCGGGCCGACGGCGAAACGCTCGTTGATGTCGTCTATCGTGTTCGCCGCGGCCTCGTGCGCAATCAACACCCCCTTCGGCCGCCCAGTAGAACCGGAAGTGAAAATCACGTAGGCCGCGTCCCCGGCCTCAAGGGCCTGGGCCGGACCCGCGTCGCCGCGCGGCAGCGGCAAATCAAGACGCAACGCTTGCACCGGCAGCGTCCAGCCGCCCTCGCTCACCACCGCGTGGCGGGCGCCGGCTTCGCCGAGCAGTTCCTCGATGCGCGCGGCCGGCCAAGACGGCTCTATCGGCAGATAGACCGCGCCCGCCATCACGATGCCCAACAGCGCCGCCACCGCCCGCGGCCCCGGCGCGACGATGGCCGCCACCACGTCGCCGCGGGCCACGCCGTTTTGCCGCAGCGCGCCGGCGATGTCCTCCGCCTGGCGCAGCAGCTCGCCGTAGCTCAGCGTCGCCGCGCCCTGCCTGACCGCGACGGTCTCCGGCGCGGTCCGCGCCTGCCGGACGATGGGCGTTTCCAGCCGGCGCGGCGCGCGCTCCGCCTCGGTGGCGTTGACGGCCGCGCGCCGCGCCGCCTGCTGCGGCGCGAGCCGGGTCACCGTCGGCCGCTCAAGGGCAGCGGCTTCGGTCGCCATCGTTTCCAGCGCGCCGAGGAAGGCGTCGAACATCGCGTCTATCATGCCCTCGGGGAACAACTGGGCGACGAACTCCCACATCACCAGCAGCCTATCGCCGCGACGGCCGAGAACAGCGTGCAAGGACACCTGCGGCGTCGGATTGGCCATATCGACCACGCTGCCGATGCCGTCCAGGATGGCCAGATCGTCCGCCGGGTCGCCGGACAACAAGCTGGTCAGCACTACCGGCATCAATACGGGCGCGCCGTTGCGGCGGCTCAACTCGCGCAGGATAGACACCCCGGAGCACCAGGGCGCGTCCAGATCCGCCCACACTTGCCGCTGCACCTCCTGCGCGAACGCGGCAAACGACTCATGGCGCTCGCTCAGCGACAGCAAGGCGTTGCTGGTGTAATCGCCTATCGCCTGCCCGGCCTGCTCCGCCCGCGTGTTGCAGGTCACATTGAGCGTGAACGCGTGCGCCGCCGTCCACAGCCGCAAGGTATCGGCGAAGGCGGCGATGCACAGCGAAGTCAACGTAACGCCCAGCGCCTGAGCGCGCGCCGCCAAGGCGGCGGACAGGGCGGCGGGCAATTCACGGCGGCGGTCGGTGAAGCGCGGTTCGGCCACATCGGCCAGCGCCATTTTCATCGGCAATTCAGGCGCGGGCGCGATGGCTTCAACCCGACGCAACCAAGCCTCGCGCTGCTCGCCGGTCGGTGCCGCCGGCGTCATCGGCGTAATGAGTTGCGCCGGAACATCGCCGGCCGCTCCGCGCGCCAGTTCGGCCATCAGTTGCAGAAAGCTGCGCAGATCTCCAGCCAACAAGCTGAGCCGCATGTGCAGGATGGCCGTGCTGTCCGTCAGACGGGTCACCGCCGCGACCACGGGCGGTCCGTCGCGCTCGGCCAGGCTCGCGCGCGTCGCGTCCAGGCGTTCGGCCGCCTCCGCCGCGTCGAGTCCGCGCAAATCCTGCGGCGGCAGCAAAGGATCGTAAGCGAGCGCGTCGAACACGCCGCGGCCGTCCGCGCCCACCGTCATCCGCAAAGACGGATGACGCGCAACCAGGCTCGCGAGACGCCGGCCCAATTCCGGCGCGCGCGCGGCGTCGATCTCGAAGTCCACTCGGATGTGCGGCGACACGCTGCCCAGCGGCACGCCGCCCTGCTGGCCTATCCAATAAGCTTGCTGCATCTCGGACAGCTCGAACGGCTCACCCGCCGCGTAGCCGCGAACCGAAACGGGCGCGGCGGTCCCGGCAAGCCGGACTCCGGCGGCGGCGATCTCGCGCCTCAGTTGCTCTGCCGAGAGCGCGAACAGCGTCGCAAACGACAATTCCACGCCGTGGCGCGCCCGCGCCATGGCGGCAAGCCGCGCGGCCGACAGCGAATCCAGCCCCAGATCAATCAGCCTGGCGTCGGGCGTCGCCGCCGCGCCTGGCACAAAACTCGAGATCTCGGCGAGAATCGCGTCGTCGCTCATGTCGGCCGCGTCGTCGGCGACGATGCTCAGCTCGCCGTTCAGCAGCGCGTCGCGGGTGGCGCTGCGCCGGGTTTTGCCGCTGGACGTACGCAGAATGCTGCCGCGCCGCAGCAGCGCGACGCGCGCCGGCGCCACGCCGTGTTCCCGCGCAAGCGCCGCGCGAATCACCGACAGGATCTCGCGGGCATCCGCCTCCTCGCAGCCGCTGCGCACCTCCGCGCCGATCAAAACCCCTTCGCCCTCCTCGCCGTCGACGGCGGCGGCGAATACGCGCCCCATTCGAATGGACGGGTGGCAGGCCGACACGGTGTCTTCGAGATCGTGGCTGTAAAAATTCCGCCCGCCGACGATGATCAAATCCTTCAGCCGGCTGGTCACGAACAGATCGCCGTCGTACAGGAAACCAAGATCGCCGGTTCGCAACCAGGCGCCGTCGTCATCGGCCAGCCTCGCGCCGAAGATCTCGCGCGATTCCTCAGGACGGCGCCAGTAGCTGTCGGCAACCGTGCTTCCCGCCACCCAGATTTCGCCGACGACATCCGCCGCGCACGGTTCCCTCGTTTCCGGATCGACAATCCGGACGCGCGTATCGATCAGACTCGAGCCGCAGGCCGCCAATTCAACCCCGTCCGCCTCCGGCGACACCCGGCCTCGCGCCAGCGCGTCTCGTCCGAAGCGCACGCCCCGCGTGCCCTCCCCGCAACGACCGGCGGTCACTTTCAGCGTCGCCTCGGCCAGGCCGTAGCCCGGCGCCACCACGGACGGTTTCAGTCCAAACGGCGCGAAGGCCGCCTCGAAGCGGCGCACCGTGTCGCAGCGCACGGGTTCCGCGCCATTCAGCGCGTAACGCAGCGACGACAGATCGGTCCCGGGCGCGAGATCCGCCGCGCGGTCCGCGCACAAGGCATAAGCGAAATTCGGCGCGGCGGTGTGGGTGCCCCGCCTCGCCTCTATGGCGCGCAACCAGGACATGGGCTGGGCGACGAATTTCTCCGGCGCCATCAAATAGGCGGGAAAACCGCATTGCAAGGGGGTGAGAATGCCGTACACCAGACCCATGTCGTGAAAGTACGGCAGCCAGCTGATCATCACGCTGTCCGCGTCGTGCATCGCGCCGCGATCAAGATCGTCTATCGTCGCCCACAGCCCGGTCTGCGTGACCACGACACCCTGCGGCGTGCGCGTAGAGCCCGAGGTGTACTGCAGCAAAACCGGACTGCCTTCGTCCGCGGCGCGCAGGAAAGGCGCGGCGCCCTCGGTCTCATCCGTGCGCATCCAGCGCAGGCCAGGCAAGGCGTCGCGCGCCTCGGCCGTCAGCGCGATGGCCGCACCGCAGTCCTCTGCGATCGCAAGCATCATGTCCCGGCTGTGACGCGGCGCCACCGGCACGGGAATCACGCCGGCCAGGCAGCAGCCGAAGAAGGCCGGAAGGAAATCGAGAGGTTCCTGATAGACCAGCATCACGCGATCGCCGGTCTCGGTCGCTTGCGCCAGACGCGCGGCGATGCCGGATGCCCGTTCGCACAGCGCCGCATAGCTCAGCGCGACGTTTTTCACCGGATCGGCCGACGCGTAGGCGAGGCGATCGGGACTCGCCTCCGCCCGCCACAGCAACTGCCGGGCGATGCTCAACGCTTCGCGATGCGGAAAAGCATGATGAACTCCGAACTTGTCAGCGGCGGATCTCCGCCGCGATGCGACCTCGGATGAGGAATACATTGCCTGACCTCCATGTATCGACAACTGCTCCGGAAAGACGGGGCGAGCGCCCATCGAAACAAGGCCGTACGGCCTAAATCGAGTCGTCGCGTCCCCCTCGCTGGGCCGACTTGCGCCGTCGCCCGGTCACGCTCTCAGCCGCGACGAATGCCGCGACGAGCACGAGGACCTTAAATACAGGCCGGGCCTTAGCCCGCCCCATTCAAGAAGCAGCCTTGCTGTTTTGATATATTCCGCCCTGTCGAAACCGTTTCTTCGACAGGCTGGAGAGGATCATCCCTTCGTTTTCACGTCAGGATGCGTGACGCGTGCGCGGCGATTTGCCTAAGCAGCGTTTGAATCAAGAGAATAGGATTTACAGTGTGTCTCATGCGCCGTAATCGGACTTTCTTTTGAGATGATTCGATATCATTTCAGCGATCAAACCATTGCGAATCAGCATTGCTTTACGCTTTGCACATCTATTTCCCCGTGTCGTCCAAAACCAGGAAAACGCAATGAATATTGACGCTCAAATTGTTTTCGTATAGATTTAATTGATCGCATCAATTCAAAAAATCCCATACGGGAAGAATTAAGCGTCAGCACTATACTGAAAGACCTCTAGGAAAAGCATCCCCCGAACTGCCAGTTACCACTTCAGCCGATTTACGGCTTATATTTTTTGAGTACGGATTTTCGCGGCGACATCAAAGATTTAAGCACCGCGGATGGGCCTATAAAAATAGCGCCGAGGTCGATCAATTAAATCTCAATCGGCCTGACAATTACGGCATAAACCACCAGTGGTTGTTCAATTAATTGATCCAATATCGGCAAATCTTTTATTAAAGAAAATAAATATAAGAATGACGTCCGATAGCGAAACAGCCGGCGCAGGCATAATCGTCATAATGTTCGGATCTCGACGAATGCCTATGACATATTGAATTTTCTTAATGATGCAGGTAGGACGGACAGACGGAAGGATAGAAGGGGAAAGCGAACCGAGGCCGGATGGCGGGAAGAGAGTGTGAAGCGCCGCCTCATGAGCGAGGCGGCGCGGTTCCGCTTAAGGCGCGGAGTGCGCGGAGACCTGAAGCGGCGGCTTACTCCTCGACGGCCTGAGAGCGCAGCAAAGCCGCTAGTCTGGCGATACCTATCTCGATGCGCTCCGGCGAGGCGTGGCTGAAATTCAGGCGCACATAGCCGAGATTCTGTTCCGGCTCGGGAAAGAAGGCTTCGCCCGGCATGAAGGCGACATTCTGCTGCAAAGCCAACGGCAGCAACTTGCGGGTATCCCTAAGCTGCTTCAGTTTGAGCCAGAAAAACAGCCCGCCTTGCGGCAGCTGCCAATCGGCCAAATCTGCGAAATGCCGCTGCAGAGACGCCTGCATCGCATCGCGTCCTACGCGATACACCTCGCGCAGATCCAACAAACGCTGCTCATGGCCGGGATCCCGCAACTGACGGGCGATGAACCACTGCGCCGGACGGTTGGTGTGCAGATCGGTCGCCTGCTTCAGGCGCATCAAATAGGGGTACAGCTCCGGCGAAGCGATCAGGAAACCAACGCGCAACCCGGGCGCCAGGGTTTTGGAAAAGGAGCCGGAGTAAATCCACGGCGCGTTCTTCAAATGGCTGACCAGCGGCGCCGGCGCTTCGCCGTCGTAACTGAGCGCGCGGTAAGGATCGTCTTCGATCAAGGGCACGCCTGCGGCGTCGATGGCGGCCGCCAGCGCTTGTCGGTCTTCAGCGCTGTAACAGCTGCCCGCCGGGTTCTGAAAACTGGGTATCAGGTAACAGCAGCGCGGCCGCGCCTGTTCCAACGCTGCGGCCAAGGCCTGCGGCTCCAGCCTGCCGTCCCGTTGCCCCACCGCATGAACGCGGGCGCCGAACAGCTTGAAAGCCTGCAAGGCCGCGAGATAAGTCGGCCCTTCGGTCACAACCGGCGTGCCGGGGTCGATGAACAGCTTGGCGCACAAATCGATGCTCTGCTGCGAACCGGACAGCACCAACACCTGCTCAGCCTCGCAGCTTATACCCATATGCCGCGCTTGCTCCGCGATCAGCTCGCGCAACTCCGGCTCCCCTTCGCTGGCCCCGTACTGCGCCATGGCCGCCGGCATCCCGGTAAAATCCAAGGTCGGCAAGCACTGGCTGGCCGGCAGGCCGCCGGCGAAAGAGATCATCTGCGGCTGTTGCGCCGCCGCCAGTATTTCCCGGATCAGCGAGCCGCTGAGCCGTTCGATGCGCTCTGAAAACATGGTACTCTGCATAAGCTTGTCCGCAGCTTTCTTACTAATGTCAATAATATTGACTCAATCTACCGACCACAGCAGGTTCCGTCAACATGGCTGACCTATCTCCGTCCGATGACATGCGCGCCGCCATGGAAGCCTTCTTCCATGCCTACAAAGCTTTCACCGATAAACCGGATGAAATGCTGGCCAAACGAGGCCTGGCTCGCGTGCACCACCGCATCCTGTTCTTCGTCGCCCGCTACCCCGGTTTGTCGGTCAAGGATCTGCTGGCTGCGCTGGGCGTGACCAAGCAGGCCATCAATATGCCGCTGCGCCAACTGCTGGAAATGGCGCTGGTGCAAAGCGTGGCCGCGCAGCACGACAAGCGGGTCAAGCAGCTGACGCTGACCCTAGAAGGACGCAAACTGGAGGAAGCCCTTCACCGCGAGCAACTGAAATTGCTGCAAGCGGCGTTTGAGCAAACCGGCAAGCCGGCCACCGCCGGCTGGATGCAGATCAACCGCACCCTGGCCGCGCAATCGCATCCCGACGACGCGCCGCCGCGCGGCAAAACTTGACCCTGTAGCCGCTTCATGGTTTGCAATACGCTGGCGAGGCCCTGCCTGCGCATTTCCCAGACCCACCGCGCCGCTCCGGCGCGCCGAGGAGCACGCCATGAATTGTCCCAGTTGCCAAGTCACCCTGCTGATGGGCGAGCGTCTGTCCGTCGCCATCGATTACTGCCCGCAATGCCGCGGAGTCTGGCTGGCCCCCGGCCAGCTTGAGCGCTTATTGCAAACTCAGGCCCCGGCATCCTCGGCGCCCCCCGCCGCCTACGCGCCGTCCGCGCATGGTCGCGGCCATGACGACGAGCGCCGCCGCGGGGGCCACCACGGCGGCAAACACGGCTGGCTGCGCAAGCTGTTGGACTGATTCCGCTCCGCCAAATAAGAAAACGGCCCGGACTGATGTCCGGGCCGTTCTCCCTAGCGTCTGCGAAAAACCTTAGTCTATGCGTTCGTAACGCACTTCCAGCACCTCGATGTCTTCGTCGCCGTCCGGCCCGCGAAACAGCACCGAATCGCCCTCGCGCGCCTTCAACAGCGTCCGCGCGATAGGCGAGATCCAGCTGATGCGGCCGCGCGCCAGATCGATCTCGTCCACGCCGACGATGCGCAGCAATTGCTCGCTGCCGTCGCCGCGCTCTATCAGCACAGTGGCGGAGAAGAACACCTGATCGGTCGCTTCCCGGGTTTCCGGGTCCACCACCTCGGCGATTTCCAAGCGCTTGGTCAGGAAACGGATGCGGCGATCGATCTCGCGCAAACGGCGCTTGCCGTACAGATAGTCGCCGTTCTCGGAGCGGTCGCCGTTGCTGGCCGCCCAGTTCACGACCTGCACCATTTCCGGCCGCTCGCGGTTGACCAGATGATAAAGCTCGTCCTTCAGCCGCTGCCAGCCGCCGGGCGTAATGTAGTTCTTGGTGGAAGCGGGCAGACGCCGCTCAACCGGAAGATCCTCTTCCGCCTCGTCGTTTTCCCTGGTAAACGCTTTGCTCATCTTCGTCCATCCATCCATGAAAAACGCCAGCCTCAACGGCCGGCGGCGGGTTCCAACAAGGCCAGGCAATGCGGCAGCAAGCCCTTGGGCTTCAGCTTGATCCGCTGCAACTGCTCGCGATCCAGCCATTCCAGCGCGTAATGATTGTCCGGCCCCATCTTGGCCAGCTCCGGCCCGCCCAGCCTGAGCTCCCCGGCGTGGCTGGCCGCCAGGAACACGTGCTCGACCCTGTCCTTGGCGTCCAACACGCACAGGCTGCCGCCCAGACGGACGTTGAGCCCGGTTTCCTCGCGCGTCTCGCGCACGCAGGCGATGGCCGCCGTCTCGCGCCGCTTGATGCCGCCGCCCGGCAACACATAATAGTCCTTGCCGGGTTTGAGGCGATGCATCAGCAGGATGCGCCCGCCGTCGACGATGGCGATGGAAGCGCGCTCGCGTTTGCCGCTCGCAAGCGGAGCCGGCGCGGAGACCGGCGCCGCGCCGCGCAAACGCGACCAGGCGCGGGCAGCCAGGCTCCACAACATGGCGCGCACGCTCAGCGGTGCGCCTTGGCCGAGGCCTTCTTGACCGGCGCCGCCTTCTTGCCGCCGGTGACGGTCAGATTGGACCACTTCATCACCGCGGCCACTTCAGCGGAGTTCAGTTCGTAAAACTGACCGCGCTTCAAGCGCGGGGGCAAGCCGATATTGCCGAAACGCACCCGGATCAGGCGGCTGACCGTCAAGCCGAAATGCTCGAACATGCGGCGCACTTCGCGATTGCGGCCTTCCTTGATCACCACGTTGAACCATTGGTTGGCCGCCTCTTCCGGGCCGCCTTTCTGGAAGACGCGGTCAAAACGCGCTTCGCCGTCTTCCAGCTCCACGCCGACCGTCATCTGCTTCATGATTTCCGGGGTCAACTCGCCCAGCACGCGCACCGAATACTCCCGCTCCACCTCGAAGCTGGGGTGCATCATGCGGTTGGCCAGTTCGCCGCTGGTGGTGATCAGCAACAGACCCGAAGTATTGACGTCCAGGCGGCCTATCGCCACCCAACGGCTGGATTTGGCCTGCGGCAGACGGTCGAACACCGTGACGCGGCCTTCCGGATCGTCGCGGCTGACGATTTCGCCTTCTTCCTTGTGATACATGATCACGCGCGGCAGGCGGTCCGGCCATTTCAGCTTGATCTGGTCGCCCTTCACCATTACGCGGTCGCGCGGGCCGACTCGGTCGCCCAGGCTGGCTTTCTTGCCATTGACCGTGACCTGGCCGGCCTCAATCCACTCTTCCATTTCGCGGCGCGAGCCGACGCCGGACGCCGCCAGCGCTTTTTGCAGTCGCACCGGTTCGATATCGTCCAGATCCACGCGGACTTCGCGCAGGCGCTTGGCCTTGTCCTTGATGTCCTGATTGGGGCTGCGCAAGCGCAGCTTCTTGGCCTTCTGCACCAATTGCGGCCTGCCGCCCTCCGGCTTGCCCTGACGCGGCGGCGCGCCGTTCTTGCCCGCGGCCGGCTGGCCGGCCGGCGCGGCGGCGTTTTTGTTGCCGAAGCGGCGCTCGTGATCCAGGGCCACATTGCCGTTGACGTCGCCGTTGCTGTCGCGCTGGTAGGTCGGCTTGTTGCGGCCTTGCGCCTGCTGCATCTGCTGCTGTTCCTGCTCGCGGCGGCTCAGCTTGAACAGCGGCGTGCCTTCGTGCATCAGCGGGTTGCCGTAAGCGTCGCGCGCGGCGCGGCCGTTCTGCGGCGCGCGGCCCTTGCCGCCGTTGGCGCGGGCTTGGCCTTGCCGGGCGTTGGCCTCGGCCGGCTGGCCGTTGCGGTTCTTGATCATGCCGCCCTGGGTCTTGCCGCGCGGCTGAACGCCGCCGGTGCCCGGCTGGCGCGCTTGGGATGTTTCGCGACCTTTGACACGCGCCACCGGCTGGCGGGCGTGATTGCGTTGTCCTTTAGACATATGTGCTTTGCTCTTTCCGTGCGAGCAACCGGCAGAATGTCGATGTTATTCTGCGATGGGCTCGAAATTATCCGCCTCATCGTCGAGGGGGATGTCGTCTGTGGCCGCTGCCGGGCCTTGATCCCTAGGCGCCGCCTCGGGCACTACCAGGCTTCCCAGCTCCGCCAATGGCGGCAGATCCTTGAGCGAGACAAAGCCCAAGTCGTCCAGGAATTTTCGGGTAGTGGCATACAAGCCCGGCCTGCCGGGTACGTCCTTGTGGCCGATGACTTCGATCCAGCCGCGTTCCAGCAGAGTCTGGATCACGCCGGTGGACACCGATACGCCGCGTATCGCTTCGATATCGCCACGGGTCACAGGTTGTTTGTAGGCGATGATCGCCAAGGTTTCCATTACCGCGCGCGAGTAACGCGGCGGCTTTTCCGGGTTCAAGCGGTTCAAGTATGGCGTGAACTCCGCTCGGGCGCGAAAGCGCCATCCCGACGCCAATTTGACCAGTTCGACGCCCTTGCCTCTCCAGTCGCTCTGGATATCGTCGAGGATGTCGTTGATCAACGCGGCTTTCACCTCTTCGGTGAACAGCTTTTTGAGCATGGCAACCGACAGAGGTTCCTGCGCGGTCAGTAACGCCGTCTCCAGCACGATCTTCAGATATTTTAGGTCGGTGATGGTGGACATTGAGCCGTGAAGCCGAAACACGTTTGCGCAGGAAACCGGACATTCTACATGAACTCTCCGTCCGGAGCTAAATTAATCCTTCCGCCATGTCGTCCCAAGCCGCCAGCGCGGTCAGGCTGTAACGCCGGAACGCTCGCCCTCCGTGCTCCATCGTTTCCAGCAACTGGCCTCCGCAGGCTTCCACCGTGCGCACCGCGGCAGGCCGGTCCGCCGGACAGACCAAGACCCAATTGCCGTGCGCGGGCTTCTCGCCCAGGGTCTGCACGTATTGCAACAGCACCCGGCCGTAGCCATGGCCTCGCCAAGCCGGCAGCACTTCGAAAGCGATATGGCCGATGCGCTCCACAATCAACGCGCTGTCGGCCAGCCGCTGGCGAATCGCGCCGATGATCTCGGTGCGGCCGTTGATCAGAAACCAGGTGCGGCAAGGCACCCAGCCTTCGGGCAGCGCCCGCCCTTCGGCGTGCTGCAGCAATTGCCCGAGCCAGGCGTCCGGGTCCGCTCCGGCTCGACGGTAATAATCCAGCCCTTCCTCATGACAGGCCAGGAAAAAAGGGCGATAGGCTGGCAGATGTTTCTGGTCGGCCGCTTCAATGTGCATGGCATGCTCTCGCAATGGATACCTGTATCCTAATCGCTGCCGCGCCAACATCAAGTGCAAATCGGCGCGCCTTCTCTTTCAGACCAGCGCTATCCTCACGTAAATGGGCTGATACGGCGCTTCCTGGCTCACCTTGACCAAGCCCTCCTTAACCAGCTCCAGCACCGCGATAAAGTTGACCACCAAGTGGGCGACGCCCTTGTCCGCGTCGAACAGCTCCTCGAAGGGCACGTACTCGCGGCCGTCCAGGTAGCGCAGAATCCAGCTCATCTGCTCGCGCACCGACAATTCGTCCTTCTCCACCTTGTGGTGGCGATGGTGGCGCGCGCGCGACAGAATCGCCATCCACGCTTGGCGCAGATCAGCCGGGCTGACGTCGGGCAGCCGCTGCTCGGCCGACTGCTCGATCAAGACCGCCAGCCAGGCGAAGTCGCGGTCGGCCTGCGGCAACTTGTCCAGCTCCAACCCCGCCAGCTTCATCTGTTCGTACTCCAGCAAGCGACGCACCAGTTCGGCGCGCGGATCGTCCGGCTCGCCCTCTTCGTCCAACTGCGGCCGAGGCAGCAGCAAGCGCGACTTGATCTCGATCAGCAGCGCCGCCATCAGCAGATACTCGGCGGCCAGTTCCAAACGCCCGTCGCTCATGGCGTCGATATAGGCCATGTACTGGACCGTGATGTCCGCCATTGGAATATTCAGCACATCCAGGTTCTGTTTGCGGATCAGATAAAGCAGCAGGTCCAGCGGTCCTTCGAAACTATCCAGGATCACTTGCAGCGCGTCCGGCGGGATGAACAAATCCTGCGGCACTTCCAGCACAGGCTGGCCGAACACGTGCGCAATCGGCACGCTGGCCGGCAATTCCGGCGCGGTCAGCTGAAAATCGTCGGCCGAAGATCCGGCTTCGGGAAGGGGGGGGTTGCTCATGGCGGCAAGGATACCAGCACTGGCAGGCTGCGTGGCGGAACTTGTCCGCCGCCCTGCCTTCCGTTCAAGCCTGCGCGTCGGCGGGCAGCAGCTCGTCTATCTTGATCTCCACGAATTGATAATGCGCGGTCTGCTGCAATAAGCGCACCGCGCGCACCCGGCATTCGCCATCGGCGCCCCGCAGATGAAACGGCCGCAAAGCCTGATACAAGCGCCCCGGCAACACCAGAATGCCGGAATGGCGGAAATGGCGCTCGGCCTGCATGCGCAACGCCGGCTCGAAGCCCCCCGCCGCATGGCTGGTGACCGCGGCGACTTCAACCGCCTGCGGCCGCTTTCCGATGAACTCTATCCCGCACTCGGTCTGCATGTCCTCGCCGCCGAAGCTGACCCAGCGCACCAAGCCCAATTGCCAGCCGAAGCCGCGGCGACGCAGCATCACCACCTCGCCGGCGCGCAAGGGTTGTTGCAAGGACTCTCCCTGCAGCAACAGGCCGGAAGCGCTGAGATTGCTGATCTGCAAACGGCAGGGCTCCAACTCTCCGTCGGCCGGCTCGCCGGCGGCCAGCCGCCAGCAACGCGGCAACAGGCTGACCAGCTCTACGGTTTCGGCGCCGAGCCGGCGCAGCCTGACGTGCCGCCGGCGGGGCGGCGCGCCCCACTCCTGACGCAGACGCGCCAGCAACCAGGCTTCGTGGCCGTCGTCCAAGCCCTGTCGCTGACGCTGGCGGCCCAATGCGTCCAGGCGTTCCAGCAAGCGACCGGCGTCCAGCCGCCACCACACGCCGTCGCCGTCCAGATCCAGCTCGGCGCAGAAGCGCGCCGGCCGGTCGGCGTCGGCGCGAAAAGCCAGCGCGCCGTCGTCCCCCAGCGGCTGATCCAACTGCTCCACGCGCAGCAAGCCGGCATGCTGCTCCAGCCATTGCAGCAGCAAGGCGATCTTGGCCGTCTCCAGCCGGTTGCTGGCGGTCAAACCCAACAACATCAGCCGGCGGTAGCTAAGCCCCGCCGCCGCGCCCACCGACGCCTGCCGCCCTTCCCAGCCCTGGGCCAGCGCGTAGGCGTACAAACGGTGGCAATCGCGCCAGAAGCCCTTGTGCAACGGCGCGTAGCTGCGCGCGTGCAGCGCCAGCAAATCGTAGCCGCTCGCCAGCGCCAGTTGCAGGGCTTCCAAACGCGGACGAGAGCTGGAAAAACGGCCGGCCTCCTGCGCGCTGAACGCCTGAGCCAGCAGCTTGCACTGCTCATGCCATTGCCGCAGCAATTGGCGGGCCGATTGCAATGCCGCGCGCGCTTCCGGGGTGCAGGACAGCTCCTGCCGCGCCGATGCGCGCTCCAGCCTGGCAGCCAGCGCGGCCAACGGCGCACGCAGCGCCTGCAGCAGTTGCAGGCGTTCCGCCGGCGCCACAGCAGAGCGCAGCCATTGCCCCAGCCACTGACTCGCCTTGTCCGCGGCGAGGGCGGCCGGCTGCGCCGCCAGCGTCTCCAATTGCGCCTGGATCGCCTTGAAGTCCAGTGCCGGCCAGGGGCCTTCCGGCAGGGCGTGAATCAGCGACAGTTCCATCATGACCAAGTCATAGCGAGAGAGAAGCCGCCGATGATACGCCCAGCCATGATTTTCGGCGCGGCATTATTGCCAGCGCAAAAAAATGCCCCGCGCGCGGCGGGGCATTCCGATGGGAGCGGCGTTCAGCTTAAGCCGACAGCTCCAACATCAGCTTGTTGATGCGCTTGACGAAGGCTGCCGGATCTTCCAGCTTGCCGCCTTCGGCCAGCAGGGCCTGGTCGTACAGCACTTGGGCCAGATCGCCCGCGCGCGCCTCGTCGGCCTCCTCGGCCAGCCGTTTCACCAACACATGCTCGGGGTTGATCTCCAAAGTCGGCTTGCTGGCCTCCACTTGCTGGCCCGCCGCCTTCAGCATGCGTTCCAGGTGGGCACTCATATCGTGCTCGCCGGCCACCAGGCAGGCCGGGCTCTCGGTCAGGCGGGCAGTGGCGCGCACCTCCTTGACCCGGTCGGCCAAGGCTTTCTGCACTTTCTCCACCACCGGCTTGGCGCTTTCCTCCACCTGCTTTTGCGCTTCCTTGTCGGCTTCGTCTTCCAGCGCGCCCAGATCCAGAGCGCCCTTGGCCACGGATTGCAGCGCCTTGCCGTCGAACTCGAACAGCGAGCCCACCACCCACTCATCGACGCGATCGGTCAGCAGCAGCACCTCGACGCCCTTCTTCTTGAACACTTCAAGGTGCGGGCTGTTCTTGGCCGCGGCCAGGGTATCGGCGGTGATGTAGTAGATCTTGTCCTGGCCTTCCTTCATCCGGGCGACGTAGTCTCCCAGCGTCACCGCCGGCTCGACGCCTTCGGACGCGGTGGAGACGAAACGCAGCAGCTTGGCGATGCGTTCCTTGTTGGCCATATCCTCGCCGACGCCCTCTTTCAGCACCTGGCCGAACTCTTGCCAGAACTCCGCGTATTTTTCCGGCTGATTGGCTGCCAGGTCCTCCAGCAGACCCAGCACTTTCTTGACGCAGCCGTTGCGGATGGCGTCGATGTCCTTGCTTTCTTGCAGGATCTCGCGCGACACGTTCAGCGGCAGGTCGTTGCTGTCTATCACCCCGCGCACGAAGCGCAGGTAGTGCGGCATCAGCTTCTCGGTGTCTTCCATGATGAAGACGCGGCGCACATAGAGCTTGACGCCCTGTTTGCGCTCGCGATCGAACAAGTCGAAGGGCGCGCGCGACGGGATGTACAACAACTCGGTGTATTCCTGTCGGCCCTCTACGCGAGCGTGGCTCCAGGCCAGCGGGTCGGTGAAGTCGTGAGCGACGTGCTTGTAGAATTCCTTGTACTGCTCTTCGCTGATCTCGCTCTTGCCGCGGGTCCACAGCGCGGAAGCGGAGTTCACAGCCTCCATCTCGTCGCTGACGATGACTTCGCCGTTTTCGCCGTAGCTGTTGCCCTTTTTCATCTCGATAGGGATCGAGATGTGATCGGAGTACTTGCGAACGATGCCTTTCAGCTTCCAGTCGTTCAGCAGCTCGTCCTCGCCCTCTTTCAGGTGCAGCACGATTTCCGTGCCGCGGCCGGCCTTCTCCACTTGCTCCAGCGTGTATTCGCCGGCGCCCTGGGATTCCCAGCGAGTGGCGGAGTCGGCGGCGTCGCCGGCGCGGCGGGTGGTCAGCGTGACTTTATCGGCCACGATAAAGGCGGAATAGAAACCGACACCGAACTGACCGATCAGGTTGGCGTCTTTCTTGGCGTCGCCGGACAACTGCTCGAAAAAGGCCTTGGTGCCGGACTTGGCGATGGTGCCGATATTGGCGATGACTTCGTCGCGGCTCATGCCGATGCCGTTGTCGGCGATGGTCAACGTGCGCGCCTCGGCGTCGTAGCCGATGGTGATCTTCAGCTCCGCCTCGTTTTCGAACAGCTCGGGCTTAGCCAGGCCTTCGAAACGCAGCTTGTCGGCGGCGTCGGAAGCGTTGGAAATCAGTTCACGCAGGAAGATTTCCTTGTTGGAATACAAGGAGTGGATCATCAGCTGCAGCAGCTGCTTGACTTCGGTCTGAAAACCCAGGGTTTCTTTCAATGCGCTCATGGTGACTTATCACAAGAGTTGGTCAACGATGCGCATCAGATAAGGGCTGTCCCCGACTTTTCAATACCCCTGCCCGTAACACAGGATCGCCGCCGCGCGAACATGAAAAAGCCCCGCGGCGAGACCGCGGGGCCGGTTTGGCGTCGAAACCGCCTGGCGGGCTCAGACGCGCTTGTCCTCGCGCAGCGCCGGCGGCAACGCGAATACCGTGTTCTCCTCCACGCCGTCCAGCTCGCTGACGCTGTCCGCGCCGAAAGCCTTGATCTGGTCTATCACCGCCTGCACCAGCACTTCCGGCGCGCTGGCTCCGGCGGTGACGCCTACGCGCCGCTTGCCGGCGAACCAGGCTTCCACCAATTGGCCGGCATTGTCCACCATATAGGCGTCCACGCCCTTGAGCGCGGCCACTTCGCGCAAGCGGTTGGAGTTGGAGCTATTGGGCGACCCCACCACCACCACGATGTCGCATTCGTCGGCCAGCACCTTTACCGCGTCCTGCCGGTTTTGCGTGGCGTAGCAGATATCGTCTTTTTTCGGGCTGAAGATCTCCGGGAAACGCGCCTTCAACGCCGTGATGATGTCGCGGGTCTCGTCCACCGACAGCGTGGTCTGGCTGACGTAGGACAGTGCCGCCGGGTTGCGCACTTGCAGCTTGGCGACGTCGGCGACGTTTTCCACCAGATACATGCCGCCGTCCACCTGGCCCATGGTGCCCTCCACCTCGGGGTGGCCGGCGTGGCCTATCATGACGATCTCCATGCCCGCCTTGTTCATGCGCTTGACTTCGACATGCACCTTGGTGACCAGCGGACAGGTGGCGTCGAACACCTGCAGGCCCAGCAGCGCCGCCTCTTCGCGCACCGACAGCGGCACGCCGTGAGCGGAATACACCAGGGTGCTGCCGCTGGGCACATCCTTCAATTCCTCGATGAACACCGCGCCCTTGGCGCGCAGGTTCTCGACGACGAAACGGTTGTGCACCACTTCATGACGCACATAGATCGGCGCGCCGTACAGTTCAATCGCCCGCTCGACGATGGCGATGGCCCGGTCCACGCCTGCGCAGAAACCGCGCGGGTTGGCCAGCATAATGGTCTTCGTCATCACAAATCCTTGCTCAAGCCGCGGCGCTCAGGCGCGCGGCTTTCTGAAACTGTCCAACACCATCAAGGCGGCTCCCACGCAGATGAAGGAGTCCGCCAGATTGAAGGCCGGGTACGACCAGCTGCTGTAGTAATGCACCTGGATGAAATCGATCACATGGCCGTGAACGATGCGATCGATCACATTGCCAAGCGCGCCGCCCATGATGAAGGCCGCAGCCAGGTTCATCAGCCCGCTGAAGCGACCCTTGACGATGTTCCAGCCCAGCCAGCCGGACACGGCGAAGGCCAGCCCGGAAAAAAGATACTTCTGCCAGCCGCCGGCGTCGTGCAGGAAGCTGAACGCCGCGCCCGGATTGTACAGCAGGGTGAATCCGAAAAAGCCGGGAATGACTTCCCGGACTTCGCCGTACTGGTAATTGCCGTTGAAATAGGTCTTGGACAATTGATCCAGCAGCACGATCACCGCCGCCAGCGCAAACCACTTCGGCCATTGCTTGGCCTTGGGCATAGTCATTGCAGATTCCATCGGACCTTTCCACCGTGCGGAGCAAAGCTCCGCACACTCTATATCAAAGCGCCGAAAGTCCGGAACGCTCAGCGTTTCCATCCTTCCGGCCCGGCCGTGCCGCCGCGTCGACGCGGATCAGGCGAAACGGCGCGTCTCGCCCTTGCCGTCGATATTGTCCACGCAACGGCCGCACACCGCGCCGTGACCGGCATGGCTGCCGACGTCGGCGCGGTAGTGCCAGCAACGCTCGCACTTCTGCTGCGTCGACGACGCCACGCTGACGCGGGTTTGCTCTCCTTGCTTGACGCTGGCTTTAGAGACAATCAGCACGAACTTGAGTTCATCGCCCAAGGCGTTCAGCCACTGCGACAGCTCGCCGTCGGCTTCGATCTCGATCTCCGCCTGCAACGAAGAACCCAGCTGATCGGCGCTGCGCAGCGCTTCGATCTGTTTGTTGACCTGGGCGCGCAGTTCGCGAATGGCCTGCCACTTGGCGGACAAGGCCGCTTCGCGCTCGGCGGACTGGGCCGGGAACTCATGCCAGACGTGATACAGCGGCGACTCTTCCTCGCTGTCCACCAGCACGTTCCACGCTTCGTCGGCGGTGAAGCACAGGATGGGCGCCACCAGCAACAGCAAGCTGCGGGTGATGTGGTACAGCGCGGTCTGGGCGCTGCGACGCGCGTGGCTGTCCGCCTGGGTGGTGTACAAACGGTCCTTGATCACATCCAGGTAGAAGGCGCCCAGATCCTCGGAGCAATAGCCCACCACTTCCTGCACCACATGGTGGAAGGCGTAGCGCGAGTACAGCTCGCCCGCCGCCTTCTCCTGCACTTCCCGCGCGCGCAGCAGCGCGTACTGGTCCAGTTCCACCATATTGGCCAACGGCACGGCGTGTTCCAGCGGATCGAAATCAGACAGATTGGACAGCAGGAAGCGGATGGTGTTGCGCAAGCGACGATAGCTTTCCGTCGTGCGCTTCAGGATTTCCTGCGACAGCGACATATCGCCGGAATAGTCGGCGCTAGCCACCCACAGGCGCAGGATGTCGGCGCCCAAGGTGCCGCAGATCTCTTCCGGCGCAATGCCGTTGCCGCGCGACTTGGACATCTTGTAGCCCTTGTCGTCCACGGTGAAGCCGTGGGTCAAGAGCTGCTTGTACGGCGCGCGGCCTATGGTGGCGCAACCGGTTTTCAGCGAGGACTGGAACCAGCCGCGATGCTGGTCCGAGCCTTCCAGGTACAGGTCCGCCGGCCAGGCCAACTCCGGACGCTGCTTCAACACCGCGAAGTGGGTGGAGCCAGAATCGAACCACACGTCCAGAGTGTCGGAGAGCTTGCGGTATTGCTCGGCCTCTTCGCCCAGCAATTCCTTGGCGTCCAGGCTGAACCAGGCTTCGATGCCCTGCTGTTCGATGCGCAGCGCCACTTCTTCCAGCAGCTGGGCGGAACGCGGATGCAGCTCGCCCGACTCCTTGTGGATGAAGAAAGTCATCGGCACGCCCCAATTGCGCTGGCGCGACACGCACCAGTCGGGGCTGTTCTTGATCATCGCGTCCAGACGCGCGCGGCCCCAGGCCGGGAAGAACTCGGTGGCATCGACGGCGCGCTGGCTGATCTCGCGCAGCGTTTCGCCGCCATTGACCTGGCGGTCCATGCTGATGAACCACTGCGGCGTGGCGCGGAAGATAATCGGCGTCTTGTGGCGCCAGCAGTGCGGATAGCTGTGCTCCAGCTTGGCCTTGTGCACCAGCGTGCCGTGTTCTTCCAGCGTTTCGATCACGCGCGGGTTGGCGTCCCATACCAGCATGCCGGCGAACAGTTCGGTGGTGCTCTTGTAGCGGCCGTCGTCGGCCACCGGGTTGGCCACCGGCAGCTTGTACTGCAAACCGGCCTGGAAATCTTCCAGGCCATGGGCCGGCGCGGTGTGCACCAGGCCGGTACCCGCGTCGGTGGTGACGTGATCGCCCAGGATCACCGGCACTTGGCGGTCGTAGAACGGGTGGCTCAACTGGATCAGCTCCAGTGCTTCGCCCTTGGCTTCGCCCAGCACGCGGTACTCTTCAACACCGTAGCGCTTCATTGCCGACTCGACCAGATCCTTGCCCAGAATCAGCTTGCCCTTGGGGGTGTCGATCAACTGGTAATCCAGATTGGCGCCGGCGGCGACGGCCTGGTTGGCCGGCAGCGTCCACGGCGTGGTGGTCCAGATTACGGCCATCGCGCCGGAGGCGTCGGCGTCGAAGGCGGCCGAAGCCTTGTCGGCGTCAAGCACCTTGAAGCCGACATCAATCGCCGGCGACACTTTGTCTTCGTATTCCACTTCGGCTTCAGCCAGCGACGAGCCGCACTCGATGCACCAGTGCACCGGCTTCTCGCCCTTGCTCAGATAGCCGTTCTCGAAGATCTTGCCGAGAGTGCGCACGATGTCGGCCTCGGTCTTGAAATCCATGGTCAGATAGGGATTGTCCCAATCGCCCAGCACGCCCAAGCGAATGAAGCCCTTTTTCTGGCGCGCCACCTGCTCTTTCGCGTATTCGCGGCACAGTTCGCGAAACTTGGCGGCGGGAATGTCCTTGCCGTGCAGCTTCTCCACCATCAGTTCGATGGGCAGGCCGTGGCAGTCCCAGCCCGGCACGTAAGGGGCGTCGAAACCAGCCAGCGTCTTGGAGCGGACGATGATGTCCTTCAACACCTTGTTGACCGCGTGGCCCAGGTGGATATCGTTGTTGGCGTACGGAGGGCCGTCGTGCAGTATGAACTTGGGCCGGCCGGCGGAGAGCTTGCGCAGCTTGTCATAGCGCTTCTCTTCCTGCCAGCGCTTGACCCAGGCCGGTTCGCGTTTGGCCAGATCCCCGCGCATGGCGAAGGGTGTATCCAGCAGGTTTACGGTTTTACGATAATCGATGCTCATGCCTGCTCTCGCTGCAAACTTGTCAAATAGGTCTTGGCGCTGGCCGCGTCTTTTTCAATCTGAGCGATCAGCGCCGATAAATCATCATACCGCGCCTCGTCGCGCAGTTTCTTCAGGAATCGCACCGTCAGCCGCTGGCCATACAGATCGCCGGCGAAATCGAACAGATGCACTTCCAGTTTGTAGTCCGGAGTGTCGCTGACCGTCGGGTTCAGACCCAGGCTGGCTACGCCGCCCAACACCCCGTCGGCAGTTTCCGCCTGCACCACGAACACGCCTTGCAAGGCCGGACGCAAATGCGGCAAATGGATGTTGGCCGTGGGGAAACCTATGGTACGGCCCAGCTTCTTGCCGTGCACCACGCGTCCGGAAATCTGATACTCGCGCCCTAGCAGGCTTTCCGCACCGCCCAGGTCGCCGGCGGCCAGCCGCTCGCGCACCAAGGTGCTGGAAGCGCGTTCGCCCATGGCCAGCACCGTCGGCATCGCCTCGGTGACGAAATGGGGACAGGAGCTCAGCATCTCAAAATGGCCCTGCCGCTTGGCGCCGAACTGGAAGTCGTCGCCGATCAGCAAATACTTGGTCTGCAGACCCTGGACCAGAACCTTGTCGATAAAGTCCAGCGCCGACATGCCGGCGAAGCCGCGGTTGAAGCGATAGACGAACACATAATCGACCAAACCCAGCCGCTGCAGAAACACCAGTTTGTCGCGCAAGGTGGACAAACGGCCAGGCGGATTGTCGCGCGCGAAGAATTCCCGCGGATGGGGCTCAAAGGTCAACAGGGCCGTCGGCAAGCCTCGGGCGTCGGCTTCCAGCCGCAGACGTTGCAGCATTTTCTGATGGCCAAGGTGCACGCCATCGAAATTGCCTATGGTCAAGGCGCAGGCTGGCAGCGGATAACGCCGCGGATCTCCAAAAAATACCTGCATGTGCTGGTCTTATTGCGTCCTGAAAACCTTCGATTGTATCTGCCAGCCACGGATAGCGTCCAGCCATGAAACGCAATTGGGCCGGCAACGGCGGACAGAGCCGGCCATCCGCCGCCCAATGCAAAAAGCCCCGCAAGACTGCGGGGCTTTTTGAGCAGAGCAACTAATCGAGATTACTTCTTCTCAACCAGGGACTCTTTAACCGCGTCGATGGTCAGCTCAACGCGACGATCAGACTCGATGCATTCCTTGATAGCCAGGTTCTGCTTGGAACCTTTCTTCTGGTATTTCGGGAATTTGGCCTTGCACTCGGCAGTCATCTTGGCTTCGGCAGCGCCGCGACCTACGGAGGTCACTTTTTCAGCCGGAACGCCAGCAGCGATGAAGTAGCCTTTAACAGCGTCGGCGCGCTCTTGCGACAGACGGTTGTTGTAAGCGGCGGAACCCATGAAGTCGGTGTAGCCAGCAACTTCAACGGACTTCAGGTAGCCTTTGCCAGCGTTGGCTTTCAGCTTTTCAACCAGCGGGTCCAGTTCGTTCTTGGCGTCAGCGCGCAGCTTGGCCTTGTCGAAGTCGAACAGCACTTTAGCGGACAGGGTGACTTTTTCTTTTTCGGAAACCAGCACCGGCTTCGGAGCTTCAGCTACCTTGGTAGCTTCGCGGTCGCCACATTCAACCAGGCCGTCTTTGGCCTTGTCGAAGAAGTTGGTTCTCCAGCACTCGCCGTAGTTGTTGCGAGTCACGGATTCGGTGGACTGGTCAACGGCATAGCCAGGTTTAGCAGCAAAAGCGCTAGCGGAAACCAACAGAGCAGCAACCAGGGCGCTCAGTTTCAGCTGTTTAGTCATGTTATTCCCTCTTTAATCTATAAAATGGGTAGCAATGCGGGCTGACGCAAAGACCACACGAACAATTTTACTGCAAACAACAGGGTGATCTGCAAACTGTGTTTATGCAGTTAACCCGCACTATAGAAACGCTGCAACCCCATGTCAACTTAGGGCGCCACAGATTGCGAGCAATCCGTTGCAAAAAAACGTCAAAAAAAGCGTTTTTTTGCGGCCTTTGTCTCGCATAAACCACACATTACGGCGATGTGACGCGCCTACGAAACAGTGGCAGCGGGTTCAGCACGGTAGCCTGATAGTTTTCGCTAAAAGTATTGAAACCATCCAGCGAAGATTCCAGCGCCTTGCCGTCCTTGATGGCGAATGCATCAAAACCAACTTGCGCCATGGAGTGCAGTAAGTCTTGCCAGACATCCCCAATCGCCCGCAGTTCCCCACGATAGCCGTAACGCTCGCGCAGCAAGCGGGCGTGACTGTAGCCGCGACCATCAGTAAAGGCCGGAAAATCGACGGCGATCAGCTCCAACTCTGGCAAATCGGCCAGTAGCCGCGCCGGATCGTCGTCCGGCCCCAGCCAGACCCCCACCCGCGCCGCGTGGCTGCGCCAGAACACGCGCCGCTCCAGCCAATCGGATAGCGGCACGATCACATTGCCGCCCGCCGCGGTTTCCGGCAACTGGCCGTTTTCATCCTGGCGCAGCAGATTCCAATCGTCCGGCCGGACTTGCCCCTGTTTAATGATGTTTGGCATATACCCGCTCCTTGAAGGGTTCGATGCCGATGCGGCGCACGGTTTCAATGAAGCGCTCACCCGAACCGCGTTGTTCCAAATAAACGCTCATGATGGTGGTGAAGGCCTTGGGCACGTCGGCCTGAGCAAACGAGGGCCCTATCACCTTTCCAATGCTGGTGGCGCTTCCCTGGCTGCCGCCCAGCGTGATCTGGTACCACTCCTCCCCGTTCTTGTCGACGCCGAGTATGCCGATATTGCCGATGTGGTGATGGCCGCAGGCGTTCATGCAGCCGGAGAAATTGCAGTCAATGTCGCCGAGGTCGTACAGATAGTCCATGTCCTCGAAGGTTTGCTGAATGGCCTCCGCCACCGGAATCGAACGCGCGTTGGCCAGCGAGCAGAAGTCGCCGCCCGGACAGCAGATGATGTCGGTGAGCAGGCCGATATTGGGCGTGGCGAAGCCATGCTCTCGCGCCAGTAGCCACAGCGCGTGCAAGTCCTTCTCCCGAACGTCCGGCAACACCAGGTTTTGCTCATGAGCGACGCGCAGCTCGCCAAAGCCAAAGCGGTCGGCCAAATCCGCCGCCGCGTCCATCTGCTCCGCGCTGATGTCGCCGGGCGGCACGCCGGCGCGCTTCAGCGACAGCACCACTGAGCGATAACCCGGCCGCTTGTGGGCGCGGGTATTGCGCTCCGCCCAGCGAGCGAAACCTTTGTCCTCTTCCAGCGAAGCCTGCAGTTCGGTTGGGTTGGCCTGCAGCGTCTGATACGGCGGATCAGTGAAAAAGCTGGCGTAATGCGCGACGTCCTCGTCACGCAAGGTGGCAGGGCCGCCCTTGATATGCAGCCATTCGTCCTCGACTTTGGCTGCGAAGCCCTCCACCGTCATCGCCTTGACCAGAATCTTGATGCGCGCCTTGTACTTGTTGTCGCGGCGGCCAAAGCGGTTGTAGACCCGTAACACCGCGTCCAGATAGGTCAGCAGATGCGGCGTGGGCAAAAAATCCTTGACCACGTCGCCGACGATGGGAGTACGTCCCAGGCCGCCGCCCACCATCACGCGGAAGCCCACTTCGCCGGCCTCGTTGCGCACCACGTGCAGGCCGATGTCGTGCACGCGGGTGGCGGCGCGGTCTTCCACGCTGCCGGACACCGCTATCTTGAATTTGCGCGGCAGGAAGGTGAACTCGGGGTGCAGCGTGCTCCACTGGCGGATGATCTCGCACCAAGGCCGCGGGTCCAGCAGTTCGTCGCCGGCCACGCCGGCGAAGGCGTCGGTGGTGGTGTTGCGCACGCAGTTGCCCGAAGTCTGGATCGCATGCATCTCCACCGTGGACAGCTCTTCCAGGATATCCGGCACCCGCGCCAACTCCGGCCAGTTGAACTGAATGTTCTGGCGGGTGGTGAAATGGCCGTAGCCCTTATCGTAGCGGCGGGCGATGTCGGCCAACTTGCGTAGCTGACCACTACGCAGATGGCCGTAGGGAATGGCGACGCGCAGCATCGGCGCGTGGCGCTGCACGTACAGGCCGTTCATCAGGCGCAGCGGGCGAAACTCGTCCTCGCTCAGCTCACCGGCCAGATAGCGCCGGGTCTGATCGCGAAACTGAACCACGCGCTCGCGAACGATGCGGTGATCGACTTCATCATATTGATACATGGTGCTCTTTCAGACGGCGCTATGCCGGACGTTTCAACGGGCTGGCCTTGACGTGCAGGCCGCACTCCTTGGAATCGGGGTTTTCCCACCACCAGCGCCCAGCTCGGACGTCCTCGCCCACCGAAATGGCCCGGGTACAGGGCGCGCAGCCGATGGAAGGGTAATGGCGGTCGTGCAGGGCGTTGTAGGGCACTTCGTGCGCGCGCAGGTAGTCCCAGACATCGCGCTCGCTCCAGTCCAGCAGCGGGCTGAACTTTTGCAGTCCGTTGTCGGCGTCGTGTTCGCTGACCTGCAGGTCCTGGCGCGTCGGCGACTGTTCGCGCCGCAGCCCTGTGATCCAGGCGGACCGCCCGGCCAGCGCACGCCGCAGCGGCTCCAGCTTGCGTACCTGGCAACAGGACTTGCGCGCGTCCACGCTGTGGTAAAAGCCGTTGATGCCGTGGAGACCGACGTACTGCTCCACCGCGGCGGCCTGAGGGAAATACACGGCGACCGGGTGGCTGGGATAGCGCTCTTCCACCCTTTGCATCAGATCGTAGGTTTCCGTCGGCAGACGGCCGGTGTCCAGGCTGAAGGACGCTATGCTCAGACCCAGACGGGCGATCAGATCGGTCAGCACCATGTCCTCGGCGCCGTAGCTATTGGCCAGCACGGCGTCCGGATGCGCGGCGGCAATCGTCCTGAGGCAGGCGACGGTGGCGTCCAGTTTTGCTTCCAGGCTCATCAGAGACTCCAGGCAGGAAATTTCATGACAATCCTACCCAAGCCGCTTATAAACTGAAAAGAATATTGTGTTAGTATTTAATTACTACAGGTTTTATAGAGGATGGCGTCGCATGAAGCTGCAACAACTGCGTTACTTGGTGGAGGTGGCCAAGCAAGGGCTGAACGTCTCGGAGGCTGCGGAAAAACTGCATACCTCGCAGCCGGGCATTTCCAAGCAGATACGGCTGTTGGAGGATGAGTTAGGCATCCAGGTCTTCATCCGCAACGGCAAGCGGGTGGTTTCAGTGTCCGAGCCGGGCAAAGAGGTGTTGCGCATCTCGGAGCGCATTCTACGCGAAGCGCAGAATCTGAAACGGGTGGGCGACGAATTCTCCAAAGAGGCGGAAGGCGCTCTGACCATCGCCACCACGCACACCCAAGCGCGCTACGCGCTGCCGCCGGCCATCGCCGAGTTCGTTCGACGTTACCCCAAGGTGAGGCTGTCGATCAAGCAGGGCAGCCCCACCCAGATCTGCGAAATGGTGGTGTCCGGCGAAGCCGACCTCGCCATCGCCACCGAAGGCATCGCTTTGTACAAAGAATTGGCGATGCTGCCCTGCTATGAATGGAACCGTTCCATCGTGGTGCAGGAAGGGCATGAGCTGACGGAGTTGGATCGCCCTCTGACGTTGGCGGACATCGCCCGCTACCCCATCGTCACCTACGACTTCGCCTTTGCCGGCCGCTCCAAGATCAACAAAGCTTTTGCCGACCAGGGCCTGGCGCCCAACGTGGTGCTGACTGCGATCGACACCGACGTCATCAAGACCTATGTCGGCCTGGGGCTGGGCATAGGCATCATCGCCAGCATGGCTTACGAGCCGGAGCGCGACCTCAATCTGCAATTGCTGGACGCCGGCCATCTGTTCGAACCGTCCACCACCAAGATAGGCATCCGCAAGGACGCCTATCTGCGCGGCTTCGCCTACACCTTCATCGAGCTGTTCGCGCCGCATTTGCACCGGCGCGAAGTCGAAGCCGCCCTGCTGGCGCGCGACCCGGACAGCGAGGATTGAAGCCTCTGCGGCCCGACAAAGCAAAACGCCCCGATATCGGGGCGTTTTCACATGCGGACGCGACGAATCAGAGCGTCAGACCGCCGGTCACTTCGATGGCCGCGCCGTTGATGTAGCTGGCCTCGTCGGACGCCAGGAAGGCATAGACGTTGGCGATCTCGGTCGGATCGGCCATGCGTCGCATCGGCACTTTGTCCTCCATCGCCTGGATCACCTTCTCCGGCATCGATTGCAGGATGGGGGTGGCGACGAAGCCCGGGCACACCGCGTTGGCGCGAATGCCTTTCTTGCCCAGCTCCTTGGCCCAGGTCTTGACGAAACCAATGACCCCGAACTTGGACGCCGCGTAGTTGGTCTGGCCGAAGTTGCCGTAGACCCCCACCACCGAGGACGCGTTCAGAATCACGCCGCCGCCCTGCTCCACCATGGTGTCGATCACCGCGCGGGCACAGTTGTAAACGCCTTTCAGATTGATGTCGATCACCTTGTCGAACTGGTCTTCGGTCATCTTCATCAGTTGAGCGTCCATGACGATGCCGGCGTTGTTGACCAGGACGTCGATGCGGCCGCGGCGGTTTTTCAGATCGGCAACCATTTCGGCGATCTGGCCTTTATTCGTCACGTCCACCTTATAGCCGATGGCTTCGCCGCCAGCCTGTTGCAACTCCTCTACCACTGCGTTCACAGCGTCCAGATTGAGGTCGCAAACGGCGACGACCGCGCCTTCTTTAACGAATTTCTCGGCTGTCGCCTTGCCGATGCCGCTGGCGGCGCCGGTGATGATGGAGACTTTACCTTTCAAGCGCATGGATTTTCCTTACTGACTTTGTAGATGACAGGCAATCCGCCCGGAGGCCGGACTCACAACTCCACCATCGACCACCTATGGCCAAATACCTGTTTTTATTGGTTATTTTTTAAAACAAAAAGAAAAGCGGAAGTTTGTGCGCCGCAGCCATTGCAGCGCACAAGACGCACTGCAATATAGCGCACTCACTCCCGCCGGTAAAGCAACTGCTCTACAGGTCAGTTACCGCGTGTAACCGACCATAAGCAATCGCTTACTCCAGGCCTTTGCTGGCCAAGTAGTCTTCGTAGTTGCCGGTGTAGTAGTCGTACCCGCCCTTGCCGTCCAGCTCCAGCACGTGCGTCGCCAGCGAGCTGACGAACTGACGATCATGAGAAACAAAGATCAAGGTGCCCTTGTACTTCTCCAGCGCCATGTTCAGGGATTCGATCGACTCCATATCCATATGGTTGGTCGGCTCATCCATAATCATCACATTGGGTTTCTGCAGGATCAGCTTGCCGTACAGCATGCGGCCCTTTTCGCCCCCGGACAGCACGCGCACCGGCTTGCCCACTTCGTCGCCGCCAAACAGAAGACGGCCCAGCGTGCCGCGGATCACCTGCTCGTCGTCGCCTTCTTGGCCCCACTCGCGCATCCATTCCGTCAGCGTCATGTCACTGTCGAAATCGGCTTCGTGGTCCTGGGCGAAATAGCCCACCTGAGCTTTCTCCGCCCATTTGATCGAACCGTGATCGGCGCTCAAGCCTTCGGCGAACGGCGCGTTAAAGGCGCCGGCCAGCAACTTGACCAGCGAGGTCTTGCCCGCGCCGTTAGGACCGATAACAGCCAGACGGGCCCCCGCCTCCAGGATCAGGCTCAAATCCTTGAACAGGACTTTGGCGTCGTAAGCCTTATTGAGGTGATCCACCTCCACCGCCTGACGGTGCAGCTTGAACTTGTCGTCCATTTCAAAACGAATGAACGGGTTTTGACGGCTGGACGGCTTCACTTCCACCATTTCGGACTTCAGCTTGTCCACCTGCTTCAGTCGGCTGGTCGCCTGGCGCGCCTTGGACTTGTTGGCGGAGAAGCGGGCCACGAACTCCTGCAGCTCCTGGATGCGTTCCTTAGCCTTGCTGTTGGACGACAACTGGCGTTCGCGCGCCTGGGCCGACGCGATCATGTAGTCGTCGTAATTGCCCGGATAGATGCGAATGGTGTTGTAGTCCAAATCCGCCATATGGGTGCACACCGAGTTCAGGAAGTGGCGGTCGTGCGAAATGATGATCATGGTGGAATTGCGCTCGTTGAGCACGTTTTCCAGCCAGCGGATAGTGTTGATGTCCAGGTTGTTGGTGGGTTCATCCAGCAACAGGATGTCCGGATTGGAGAACAAGGCCTGCGCCAGCAAAACGCGCAATTTCCAGCCCGGTGCCACTTCGCTCATCGGGCCGGCGTGCTGTTCCACCGGAATGCCCACGCCCATCAGCAACTCGCCGGCGCGCGCCTCGGCGGTGTAGCCGTCGTATTCGGCGAACTTGGCTTCCAGTTCGGCCGCGTGCATGTAATCGTCTTCGCTGGCTTCCGGGTTGGCGTAGATGGCGTCGCGTTCGCTCATCGCCGCCCACATCTCGGAGTGCCCCATCATCACCACATCGATGACGCGCTGATCTTCATAGGCGAACTGATCCTGGCGCAGCTTACCCAGGCGCAGGCCGTTCTCGATGGCCACCTCGCCGCTGGTCTGCTCCAGGTCGCCACCCAGAATTTTCATAAAAGTGGATTTGCCGGAACCGTTGGCGCCGATCAGGCCGTAACGGTTGCCTTCGCCAAATCTGACGGAAACCTTTTCGAACAAAGGTTTGACGCCAAACTGCATGGTAATATTGCTTGTGGTAATCACGCTTAGGGATCCTTCAGCCAAATAGCCGTAAGTATCGGAAAAACGTCGGATTCTAGCACAGTGCCGGCGTTTTCCCGAGCCGTCCGTCAAGGAAACGCCGCCTACCTTTTGCCAGCTTCTCGAATTCCGCTACAATCGTAAGCCTTGTTTTCTATTCCCTGAGATAGGCTGAACTATGCTTACCGGCAGCTTGGTCGCCCTGGTCACCCCGATGTCCGCAGACGGCTCGGTCGACTACGAGGCACTGCGACGACTCGTCGATTTCCATATTGAGAATGGCACCGACGGCATTGTCGCGGTTGGCACCACGGGCGAATCCGCCACATTGAACGTGACCGAGCATATCGCCGTGGTCAAGGCGGTTGTCGAATACGCCGCCGGCCGCGTCAAAGTCGTCGCCGGCGCCGGCGGCAACTCCACGGCCGAAGCGATAGAACTGAGCCACTTGTCCCAGGAGGTTGGCGCCGATTACGTGCTGTCGGTCGTGCCTTATTACAACAAGCCCACTCAGGAAGGTCTTTACCAGCATTTCAAAGCGATCGCCGACGCCAGCAAGCTGCCGGTCATACTTTATAATGTGCCCGGCCGCACTGTTGCCGACATGAGCAACGACACCGCGCTGCGCCTGGCCGCCCACCCCAACATCGTCGGCCTGAAAGACGCCACCGGCGACATCGGCCGCGCCTGCGATCTGGTCATGCGCGTTCCGAACGGCTTTACTCTCTATTCCGGCGACGACGCCACCGGCATGGCCTTCATGCTGTGCGGCGGCCACGGCGTGATCTCGGTCACCGCCAACATCGCCCCCAAATTGATGAGCGAGCTTTGCAAAGCCGCCACCGGCGGCAACGCCAAGCTGGCTCGCGAGATCAACGACAAGCTGCAAGGCCTGCACAAGCAGCTGTTCATCGAACCCAACCCGATTCCGGCCAAGTGGGCTCTGACGCGGATGAACCGGATTCCCTCCGGCATCCGCCTGCCGCTGACCCCGCTCTCCACCGACGCGCAAGCGGCCGTGGAAGCGGCGATGAAACAAGCCGACATCCTTTAACCCTTCCCCTGCCGAAACGATGGGAGACCGCATGAAACGAACCGCGCCCGCCGCGATTCTGCTGGCAACCGGCATTATCGCCGGTTGCAGCTCGCAACAGCCGCTGACCAAGAAGCTGGACTACCAGTCCGACAAGCCTAAAACCGTCAACACTCTGGAAGTGCCGCCTGATCTGACCGCGCCGCAAGTCCAGAACAAGTACACCATCCCCGGCGCCGCCAGCGCCGCAGCCCAAGGCGCCAAAGCCGACTCTCCGGCCCAACAGCCAGCGGCCGGCAGCTCGGTCGCGCTGAACCAGCTGGACAACGTCAAGATGGAGCGCGCCGGCACCCAACGCTGGCTGGTTGTGTCCGGCAAGAGCCCGGAACAGCTGTGGCCAGCTTTGAAAGCCTTCTGGCAGGACAACGGCTTCGTCATCAAGAGCGAAGATCCGGCCGTAGGCGTTATGGAAACGGACTGGGCGGAAAACCGCGCCAAGCTGCCCAACGACGGCCTGCGCAAACTGCTGGAAACCGTCGGTCTCGGCAGCGTCTACTCCACCGGCGAGCGCGACAAGTTCCGCATTCGTCTGGAAAAGACCGCCAATGGCACCGAAGTCTACTTCTCCCACCGCGGCATGGAAGAAGTCTATGCCGACACGACCAAGACCAACACTATCTGGCAGCCGCGCGCCACCGACCCAGGCCTGGAGGCCGAGTTGCTGGGCCGCTTCATGATGAATCTGGGCATGGCGGAGGACAAAGCTCGCGAACAGGTCAAGCAGACGCTGAGCGCGCCGTCCAAGCCGCAAACCCCCATCGTCGATGGTCAGCTGGTGCTCAGCGACGAGTTCGACCGCGCCTGGCGCCGCGTAGGCTTGGCGCTGGATCGAGTCGGCCTGGTGGTCAGCGACCGAGACCGCTCCCAAGGCGTTTACTTCGTCAAACCGGCCAAGAGCGAAACCGACAAGAACGAATCCGGCGGCTTCTGGTCCAGCCTCGCCTTCTGGAAGAGCGACGACGGCAAGTCCGCCAAGCCCACCGAGCAGGAATACCGCGTGCAAATCAAGGAAACCACGCCCGGCTCCAGCACGGTGTCCATCCAGGACAAGCAGGGCAAGTCCCTGTCCGACGCGTTCAGCAAAGCCGCACTGTCGAAACTGCAAACCGAACTGCAATAAGACGCGAAATCAGCGCGTTCTTAAAAGAAAAAGCCCGCTGTCGCGGGCTTTTTCTTTGCGCCTTAATTATCAAACTGCCGATCAATTAATCCGGCCATAGACAATCAGGCGAAATGTAACACTTTGTAGCGAACAGACAATTGTGTTGTTTTCATGTTGCAACACCCCTTGTTCCATTTGCTACAGATACAAAAAAACCGGCCATAGCCGGTTTTTTTGTCGCAGGCCAAGAATTACTTGGCAGCGGAAGCCTCAGCAGCCGGAGCGGAAGCAGCAGCCGGAGCGGAAGCTTCAGCAGCCGGAGCGGATGCCGGAGCGGCAGCCGGAGCGGATGCTTCAACAGCAGGAGCGGAAGCTTCAGCCGGGGCTTCAGCTTTCTTACCGCAAGCGGACAGGGCTACAGCCAGCAGGGCAGCAACGAGGAGCGACTGTTTCATTTTTTCATTACCTTTGAGGATAAGTTGAACAAGACGTCAGTTATCGCACGGTCTTCGAAATAAGCCGGGCGACTGAAAATCCATCAGTGCGCAAATTGTATCACGAAAAAAAAGGCTGTATAGGGGGCAAAATTCCAAAAAAACACCTTTGCCCATAATCCTCTTCCGCAAAGCAGCATAGCCACAAAAACGGGCGTTTACCCCTGTCGTTGAGGCCAGAATTTGTCGATATCACTTGCGCATCCGAACAATTTCTGTGGTTATTTTGCTACATTCGTCGCCAAATGCCAATAGCCTGCCAGGTATCCCTCGTACAAACATTCCTGCATGCCGGGCCCAAGCGCCGCGCCGGCAATGCGTCTGGCATTGGCAAAGGCGCGCCAGGACGAGAAATCTCTCTCCTCCGCCTCCAGTTTCTCGCCATTGCAATAGAAACTGTCACCGCAGAACAAAATCTGACTCTTGCGATCCAGCTCCAGTCCGCGCACGGCCGCTTCGTTCTCGAACTCCTCTTCGTTCAACTCATCTTCCGGCGCCTCGTAAAAGACATGCGCCTTGGGTTCGGTCAGATAGTGGCCCAGAAAGTCGCCCACCGTGGCCTTGTCCCAACGGACCTGCTCCAACAGCCGGCTAACCTGCTCCACCATCTCATCACCTATCCGCGCCGGATCTTGCTGCAGCGCGAGGTCAGGATCGGCGTACACGCCTTCCGCGCAGATGCGATCCTGCAGATGCACCAGGAATTGCGTCGCCAGTTCCTGCGCCGGCGGCGCGCGAAAACCGATCGAATAAGTCATGCCGGGATCCAGCGCCACACCGTGATGCGCGCACTTGGGCGGCAGGTAGAGCATGTCGCCGTGCTCCAGCACGAACTCCTGCTCGCAACGGAAGTCCTTCAGCACCCGGATCGGCGCGTCTTCGATGAAGTCGTCGTCGTGCTGGGTGGAGATCTGCCAGCGCTTGCGCCCACCCACTTGCAAGAGGAACACGTCGTAGGCGTCGAAATGCGGACCCACGGTGCCCCCCGGCGGCGCGTAGCTGATCATTAGATCGTCCAGCCGCGCGTAGGGAATGAAGTTGAAGCGCCACAGCAGCTCGTCGATGTGCGGCAGGTGCTGGTTGACGCCCTGAACCAGCAAGGTCCAGTCCGTCTCCGGCAGGCGGCGGAAGCGTGCAGGACGGAACGGACCGCGCTCCAGACTCCAGCGTCCGTCGCGACATTCAATCAAGCGCGACTCAGCGTCTTCGCGGGTCGCCAGTTGCGACAGCACCGAAAAATCCGCCAGCGGCCCCACCTCGGTCAGGGCGCCGCGGATCAGCAAAGGCTTCTTGTGCCAGTACTCGGCGAGGAACTGTTCGGGCGACATCCCGCCCAGCAAAGTTGTTGTGTTCATGGCAGTTTCACGGGCTGAAACGCCCGGCAATGGTTTACAATATGGGATGCGCGCAATGGCGGCGCATCTGAAAATCGTTTTCGATGGCCGGCTTGCGCCGCCATCTGCTTTATTGACATTCCTTCACGGATCCGCACTCATGCAAATCTCCAAAAACACCGTCGTTACCCTCCACTACGAGATGTTCGACGCTGACAACAACCTCCTCGACAAAACCGAAGAGCCGATCAGCTATCTGCATGGCGGCTACGACGGCATCTTCCCGCTGGTGGAGGAAGCTTTGGAAGGCAAGGCCGTTGGCGATTCCATCGACGTCAAGATGACGCCGGACGACGCTTTCGGCGACCCGGAAGAAGAACTGATCCGCCTGGAAGACCTGGACGTGTTCCCGGCTGACGTTGAAGTCGGCATGATGTTCGAAGCCGACGATCCGGAAACCGGCGACGTGCTGCTGTTCCGCGTCACCGACATCGCCGACGGCAAGGCCGTTGTCGACGCCAACCACCCGCTGGCCGGTCAAAGCATCCGCTTCGCCGCCAAGGTAGTGGAAATCCGCGCCGCCAGCGCCGATGAAGTCAGCCACGGCCACGCCCACGGCGAGCACGGTCACCACCATTGATCAGGCAGCCAGCCAAGCCGGCATTGTAATGCTTTTGCCGGTTTGCCGGCCTGATTTCGACAAAGGCGGCCCATTGGGCCGCCTTTGTCGTGCCTGCGCGCGGAATCCGCCTCGCTATCTCAAACGAGCGCGCCACCAGCGCCAGCAACCAGCGACAAACACCAGCGCGCACACCGCCAGCCTTAAGCCGTACTCCTCATGGCTGCCGGGCTTGTACAACAACCACAGCAACTGCAGCCCCACAGCAGGCAGCATCAGCGACTGCAGCCGCGCGCTCAAACCCGCCGGCCACCCCTGGGGCCAGGCCCAGCGGCAAGCGCCGTACATCGCAGCCCAACCCAGCAAGGCGCCCACCGTCACATCCAGCGGCCAATGCACGCCGGTAGCGAGTCGGGCGCACATCACCAAGACCACGCCGGCGCTCAGCCACAAGCCCTTTCGCGCCATGCCTGAATAGTAAAGAAAGCTCGCCAGCGTGGCGGAGGCCATGGCATGACCGGAGGGAAAAGAACCATTGCCGGGCAAGTCGTCCAGCAATTGCACTGCCCCCGGAGGCAGCACCAGCGGAGGGCGCGGCACGGCGAAGCCCGCCTTGAGCACGATGGCCAAAAACACGCCGACGCCGCAGCCGAACAACAGCGCCGGCAGCTTGTCCGGCCTCCGCCAACTCAAGGCCAGCAACAGGGCCAGCACCGTAGGCCAATCGCCCAACACATTGAGCAGCCGCCAGCAGACGGCGGGCACCATGCGCGCCCCCTGGTGCACGGCAAGGAAGACTTCCCGGTTCAGATCCGGCGACAACAGCAAGGATAGAATCAAAGGCGACAACAACAACGCCGGCCACAGCCGGCGCAAACAGGACAACTTAAACCACATCAGTCAGCTTTCATCGTTGCAAGGGTGATTCGATCCAGACCCGCCAGATCGACAATGGTTTCCACTTGCAGCAAACCCGCGTCGGAGAAAAGCCGACGCACCGCCTCGCCTTGATCGTAGCCGTGCTCGACAATCAGCCAACCGCCCGGAGCCAGCCGCCTCGGCGCGTCGGCGGCGATGGCGCGCAGACAGGCCAGGCCGTCGGCCTCGTCGGTCAACGCCATCCGCGGCTCGAAGCGCACATCCCCCTGCCCCAGGTGCTCGTCGTCGCGCCGTATATACGGCGGATTGGACACGATGAGATCGAAGACCGCATCCGCCGGCAGCGCTTGATACCAACTGCCCTGATAAAAATCGACGCGCGCGCCCAAACGCTCGGCGTTGCCGCGCGCGACGGCCAGCGCCTCCGGCGACAGGTCGACAGCGCAGACTCGCCAAGCCGGCGCTTCCAGCGCCAAAGTCGCGGC
Organism: Chromobacterium fluminis; assembly: GCF_011602385.1. Classification (NCBI taxonomy): domain Bacteria; kingdom Pseudomonadati; phylum Pseudomonadota; class Betaproteobacteria; order Neisseriales; family Chromobacteriaceae; genus Chromobacterium; species Chromobacterium fluminis. The sequence continues at coordinate 68,053 of NZ_JAAOMA010000012.1, forward strand.
GATGGCGCCGCTGCCGGTACCCAGGTCCACCACGCGGGCGGCGCCGCGGCCGGCCCGCTCCAACGCAGCCTCGATCAGATGCTCGGTTTCCGGCCGGGGAATCAGCACCTGCGGCCCCACGGCGAATTCTCGCCCGTAAAACTCGCGCCGGCCAATCAGATAGGCCACCGGCTCTCCCGCGGCTCGCCGTGCCGCCAACGCGCGGAAGCAAGCGTCTTGTTCCGCGCTCAGCTCCTGCTCCGGATAAGCGGCGACACGAGCGTGAGTCAGCTCAGGCACAGCCTGCTGCAACAGCATGCGGGCTTCCAAACGAGGCAAGGGGTAGAGGCGCAAGGCCTCGGCTATCGTCAACATGGTCGTCACAGCAGGAACAGGGTGGCCAAACCCAGAAAGATGAAAAAGCCGCCGGAATCGGTGCAGGCGGTGATCAGCACGCTGGAGCCCAGCGCCGGATCGCGGCCGGAGCGCTGCATCAGGCAGGGAATCAACACCCCCATGGTGGCGGCCAGCATCAAGTTGAGCAGCATCGCGCCCAGCATCACCAGGCCCAGAGAGAAGCTGCCGTACAACAGCCAGGCCACGCTACCGATCACCCCGCCCCACAACACGCCGTTGATCATGCTGACCCGCAGCTCCTTGCGCCACAAGCGCCAGGCCTGGCTCAGCTGCATCTGTCCCATGGCCAGCGCGCGCACAATCATGGTGATGGTCTGGTTTCCGGAGTTGCCGCCAATGCCGGCGACAATGGGCATCAAGGCGGCCAAGGCCACCAATTGGGAAATGGAGTGCTCGAACACGCCGATCACGCGCGAGGCGACGAAGGCGGTGCATAGATTGATCGCCAGCCAGGCCCAGCGGTTCTTCACCGAGTCGATCACCGGCGCAAACAGGTCTTCTTCCTCTTTCAAACCGGCCAGGTTCAACACTTCGCTGTCGGACTCTTCGCGGATCACATCCACCATCTCGTCCACGGTCAGCCGGCCGATCAGCTTGCCGGCCTCGTCCACCACCGGCGCGGTAATCAAGTCGTAGCGCTCGAAAGCCAGCGCAGCGTCGGCGGCGTCTTCGTCCGGGCTGAAGCTGACCAGTTCGGTGGCCATCACTTCGGCCACCAGCGCGTCGGGATCGGACACCAGCAGTTTACGGATGGACAGCACGCCCTTGAGCAGGCCCAAATCGTCGATGACGAAGATTTTGTCGGTATGCGCCGGCAACTCGTCGAAACGGCGCAGATAGCGCAGCACGACTTCGCAACTGACGTCGGCGCGGATCTTGACCAGGTCGAAGTCCATCAGCGCACCGACCTTGTCCTCGTCGTAGGACAGCGCCGATTGCAGTTGGGCGCGCTCTTCTTCGCCCAGTCCCCCCATCACTTCGTACACCACCTGACGCGGCATGTCCGGCGCCAGTTCGGCCAGTTCGTCCGCGTCCAACTGCTCGGCGGCGTTCACGAGCTCGCCGTGCTCCATCACTTCGATCAGCGATTCCCTGACCGCGTCGGACACTTCCAACAAGATGGCGCCGTCGCGCGCGCCGTCCACCTGGTCCCAGACCAATAAGCGGTCTTCCAGCGGCAAGGCTTCCAGGATATGGGCGACGTCGGCCGGGTGCAGCTGCTCCAACTTAAGGCGCAGCGCTTCCAGATTGTAATACGGGGCCTGCGGGTCCGTCGGCGGCTCGGACGCCTCCTGACGGGATACAAGATCTTCCAACTGCCGCTGACGCTCGATCAGGCGCTGCACCAGGGCTAGGCTTTCTTGCAGACGATCGGCGGATTGTTGCTTGAAGGCAACCGTCATGCACGTCTCCTTCCGCCCAGATGGCGCGCGCGGCGCGGGCGGTCTGAGGCGGGCATTATTCTCTAACGGTAAATCGGGATTGGATTACGGGGTAACTGGGTAAGTCCATTGCGTAGCCGCCATGCCTCGCGCACGGCGCACTCAAAGAAAGTCGCGATTGTAACATGCCCCCCGCGCCGCTCCAATCCGCCCCCGCAGACGCTCAAGGCAGTTCCACATAGCCCATCCGTCGCTGGATGATTCGGGTCTTGCGCGCCAAGCCCGGCGCGGCGCGGTGGGTGTCGTAGTAGCGCGGGTTGGGCACCATCGCCGCCAGCTTGGCCGCCTGCGACGAGGACAGCCGTGCCGCGCTGGAACGGTAGTAATAGCGCGACGCCGCCTCCGCGCCGAACACGCCGTTGCCCCATTCGATCACGTTCAGATAGATCTCGAAGATGCGCCGCTTGTCCAGCACCGTTTCCAGCATCACCGTAATCAAGGCTTCCTCCACCTTGCGCCACGGCGTCTTGCTGCTGGACAGGAACAAATTCTTGGCCAGTTGCTGGCTGATGGTGGAGCCGCCCGCGACGATCTTGCCCTTCTTCATGTTTTTTTCGAACGCGGCCTCGATGCCGTCCCAGTCGAACCCCTCATGATCGACGAACTTGGCGTCCTCGGATGCGATCAGCGCGCGCTTGAGATTGGGAGATATCTGCTCGTAACTCACCCATTTGTGGCGCAGGTCCGCCTCGGGATCGTCCTGCTGCAGCTTGGCCAGCTGTTCGTTCATGAAGGAACTGGCCGATGGATTGTGGCCGCGCCAATAAACGATGTGGCCAAAGATCCACAGGTTATACAGCAGAAAGGCGGCCATCAGGGCCGCCAACACTTTCAGGAAGAGACGCATCATCTGACTCGCAAAGCGAGCCCCCTCGCAGAGCAAGGGGGATTGGGATTCAAACCACGGGAGGGGGGATGCCGGCACAGGTCAAATAGGTCCGGCCCGGCCGGACACGGCAAGCGTCAGGCCAGCACTTCCCGCAGCATATTGGTCACTTTGCGAGTAGCGGGCTCCACGCCGCGCCAGATGGAGAAGGATTCCGCAGCCTGCTCCACCAGCATGCCCAGGCCGTCGGCCAGCATGCCGGCGTTCTCCGCCTGAGCGCGCTGCAGGAAGGGCGTCAGGCCCTTGCTGTACACCATGTCGTAAGCCAGGGTGCGCGCGGTGAACAAGCCGTAGGGGATGGGCGGCAATTCATTGCTGAGACTGGTCGAGGTGGCATTGATCACGATGTCGAAGCTGCGGCCCTTCAATTGCTCGTAGCCGATAGCCTCCACCTTGCCCCAGGGTGCGAAATGGTGCGCCAGCGCCTCGGCCTTGATCAGGGTGCGGTTGACGATGGTCAAAGAGGCGGGCTTCTGCGCCAGAATGGGCTCCAGCACGCCGCGCACCGCGCCGCCCGCGCCCAGGATCAGCACCTTGGCCCCGGCGATCGGGTAGTCCAAATTATCGACGATGTCGCGCACCAGGCCCACGCCATCGGTGTTGTCGCCGTAGATCTTGCCGTCGCGGAAGCACAAGGTGTTGACCGCTTCCGCCGCGCGGGCGCGCTCGGTCAGCTCGTTGGCGAAGCGGTAAGCGTCGCCCTTGAACGGCAGCGTAATGTTGAGGCCCTTGCCGCCGGCGGAGACAAACTCGGCCACCACATCGTTGAAACGCCCCAGTTCGGCGAACAACTTGTCGTAAGCGATATCCTGGCCGGTGGCCGCCGCGAATTCGTTATGGATGAACGGCGACTGGCTGTGCGAAACAGGATTGCCGATAACGGCGTAACGGTCGGTCATGAGTCAGCTTTCCAAGATTGGGTATGTTTTTGGTATCGGATAGAGAGTGGCTAACAAAACCCTCGCGCCGCGTCGCGCTTGGCTTTGTTGGCGGCTCTCGCCGCGTCCGCGCCGACGGAGCGGCGGCGCTATGACACTTTGCCGTGGAATACGCCAAACATCAACCACGACATCGCCGCGCAGCGCCCGGCTCAGCCTTGTTGCCAGGGCAGGCCGCGCGCTTTCCAGCCGCCCACGGTGTTGCGGTGGCCTTCGGCGTCCTTGTCGCCTTCAAAGCCCTCCAACACGTTGTAGGCCTCGGCGTAGCCGGCGGCGACGGCCATGCGCGCCGCCTCGTCGGAACGCACGCCGGATCGGCACATCAGCATCAGCACGCCCTCCTTGGGCAATAGGCTCTGCAATTGCTCGATGAAACGCGGATTGGGCTGCATGCCGGGAAAGCTGCGCCACTCCAGCCTCTGGGCGTAGGGCACCACGCCGACGAACTGCCATTCCGCCGCGCTGCGCACGTCCAGCAGCACCGCCTCCGGCATGGCTTGTTTCAACTGATGCGCCTCCTGCGGCGTCAAAGCGCCGCGATAGGGCAAGCCTAGCTCTTCAGCCCGGCGCTGCGCCTGCTGCAATAGCTGCGTCATCTGATCCATGCAAGCTCTCCCTGCGGCTTGGCCGCCTTGTAGAACCGCTAACAATTCCCTGAGAGCCTGTTTACGATCTGCTGCGCTGCGGCGATACCGCGTTGAAAACGGCTTCGAAATGCTCATGTACCACTTGTACATTCCGCTTCCTCAGCTGTTTTCGCCTTGTCTCGCTCTTGCTCGCTAGATCGTAAACAGGTTCTGAGACGGGCTTGAGCTGGTTTGCCATGTCTGGCGCACCGCCTACGTCCCCCTTGCCTCGGGTTCTCCGCGTGGTTTTGTTAGCGGCCCCTATTACCTTATATACGGATTATCCATATCGACGAAGACAGCCGCAACGCCGTCAACGCCCTGTTTTGGTGCATCAACCCAAATCAGGCACCACCCTGGTTCATTCAACTTCGCTAGCGCCCGGTTTTGGGCTATGACACAATGGAATCTCAGCGATATCAAAGCTGGCACGCTTAATGCTTAAGAGCCTGCCATCCACTCATTCGCACATGATGCATGTAGCCTTTCAGGAGAAAACCATGGCGGTTGCAGACGTAGTCAAGCTGATTACTGAAAATGATGTCAAGTTCATCGACCTGCGCTTTACCGACACCCGCGGCAAAGAACAACACGTGTCGATTCCGGCCCATGTCCTGCTGGACGATCCGGACGCATGGTTCGAACACGGCCACGCCTTCGACGGCTCCTCGATCGCAGGCTGGAAAGGCATCCAGGCATCCGACATGCTGCTGATGGCCGACCCGGCCACCGCTCGCATCGACCCGTTCTACGACGAACCCTCCGTCTTCATGCACTGCGACGTGATCGACCCGGCCGACGGCAAGGGCTACGACCGCGACCCGCGCTCCATCGCCAAACGCGCCGAAGCCTATCTGAAAGCCTCCGGCCTGGGCGACACCGCCTATTTCGGCCCGGAACCGGAATTCTTCATCTTCGACAGCGTGACCTGGGGCACCGACATGTCCGGCTGCTTCGTCAAGATCCAGGCAGAAGAAGCCGCCTGGGCCTCCGCCGAAGAGTTCGAGGGCGGCAATATGGGTCACCGCCCCGGCATCAAGGGAGGTTACTTCCCGGTGCCGCCAGTGGACTCCTCCCAGGACATCCGCTCCGCCATGGTGCTGCTGCTGGAAGAGCTGGGCATCCCGGTGGAAGTTCACCACCACGAAGTGGCCACCGCCGGTCAGAACGAGATCGGCACCAGGTTCAGCACGCTGACCCAGCGCGCGGACTGGACCCAGATCCTGAAATACGTAGTGCACAACGTGGCCCACAGCTACGGCAAAACCGCCACCTTCATGCCCAAGCCCATTGTCGGCGACAACGGTTCCGGCATGCACGTGCACCAGTCCATCTGGAAAGACGGCAAGAACCTGTTCGCCGGCGACGGCTATGCCGGCCTGTCCGAAACCGCGCTCTACTACATCGGCGGCATCATCAAGCACGCCAAGGCGCTGAACGCGATCACCAACCCGGGCACCAACTCCTACAAACGCCTGGTGCCGCACTACGAAGCGCCGGTGAAGCTGGCCTATTCCGCCAAGAACCGCTCCGCGTCCATCCGCATCCCGCACGTGGCCAGCCCCAAGGGCCGCCGCATCGAAGCGCGTTTCCCGGACCCCTTGGCCAACCCCTATCTGTGCTTCTCCGCGCTGCTGATGGCCGGCCTGGACGGCATCCAGAACAAGATCCACCCGGGCGATGCCGCGGACAAGAACCTGTACGATTTGCCGCCGGAAGAAGACAAGCTGATCCCGACCGTGTGCGCCAGCCTGGACGAGGCGCTGGCCGCTCTGGACAAGGACCGCGAGTTCCTGACTCGCGGCGGCGTGTTCTCCAATGACTGGATCGACGCCTACATCGAACTGAAGATGCAGGAGGTCAACCTAACCCGCATGACCACGCATCCGGTGGAATTCGCGATGTATTACTCGCTGTAATACCGGCGCATGGAAAAACGGCAGCCTCCGGGCTGCCGTTTTCATATATGACTTGTCCGGCGGATTTGCATATCATTGCAGAGCTGAAACCCGGAACTCGACACGCCGCCCATGAAAACTCTATCGCTTTGTCTGATGCTGCTGCTGAGCGCCTCCGCTCACGCCACCGTTTACAAGTACGTGGACAAAGACGGCAACGTCACTTTCACCAATGTGCCGATTCGCGGCGCGCAAGCGATCCGGCTCAATCCGCTCTCCTCCTACCCCAGCCAGCACAAGAAAAACAACGTCCCCGGCAACAGCAGCGGCGGGAACGGCGACGCCAAGCCCGCCGGCAGCTATCCCAGCGTCGATCCCGGCACCCAGAAACAGCGCGACAACGGCCGCCGCAAAATCCTGGAACAGGAGCTGGCCAATGAGCAGAAAACGTTGTCCGAAGCGGAAAAAGCGCTGGCCGACGGCAAAGCCACGCGCAACGGCGACGAAACCCGCAATTACCAAAAATACCTGAACCGGGTGCAGAAGCTGCAGGATGAAGTCACCGACCGCCAGAAAAACGTGGAAGCCTTGCGCCGCGAACTGGGGCAGAACTAGTTTGACGCACCATCATGGTGCATACTGAAAAGAAATGGGCCATTCCCGGGCGCGCGGGCATGGCCCGAATTTTGCTCAGCCTGCGCAAGCCCTCCGCCCCAGCCTACAGGACACACCGCACCATGCCGCCGACCAGCTTTGCCGGACTAGAACTGCTGGACACCCCCGTGCTGATCGTCGACGCCGACGGCGCGCTGCATTTCGTCAATCCCGCTTGCGAAAACCTGCTGGCGCTCGGCAGCCGCGAATTGCTGCGTCACAGCCTGTTCGATCTGTTCCAGCCCTGCCCGGCGCTGCGTCAGGCGCTGTCCACCGCGCTGCGCCACAACGCCAGCTTCATCGAACACGACTTGGAACTGGTTCCCCAGCACAGCGAGCAGGCGCTGCACATCGCGCTGTCGGTCGCCCCGGTGGACGCGGACGGCGGGCTGGCGTTGATTGAGTTGCGGCCGCTGGATCAGCAGTTGAAGATCGCCAACGAAGAGCGGCTGCTGCTGCAACACCAGGCCAACCGCGAACTCATCCGCAACCTGGCGCATGAGATCAAGAACCCGCTGGGAGGCATTCGCGGCGCGGCGCAGTTGCTGGAGCACGAGCTGCTGGACCGCCCGGAGTTGAAAGAATACACCGCGGTGATCAAGGAAGAGGCGCTGCGGCTGCAATCGCTGGTCGACCGCCTTCTGGCGCCGCACCGCAGCCATGTTCGCGGCGAAATCAATATCCACGAAGTGCTGGAGCGCGTGCGCAGCATCGCGCTGGCGGAATACCCGCAAGGCCTGCAAATTCGCCGCGACTACGACACCAGCCTGCCGCAGTTGGTGGCAGATAAGGAACAACTGATCCAGGTAGCGCTCAACATCGTCAAGAACGCGATTCAGGCGATGAAGGGCCGCGGCGAATTGATTCTGCGCACCCGAGTGGCGCGCCAGGTGACGCTGGCGCGCAAGCGCCACACCCTGGCATTGAAATTGCAAATCATCGATGACGGCCCCGGCATTCCCGACGAGATCAAGGACCATATTTTCTACCCGCTGGTCACCGGCCGCGCCGAAGGCACCGGCCTGGGCCTGACTCTGGCGCAGGCCTTCGTCCACCGGCACGGCGGCAATATCGAATTCGACTCACGGCCGGGGCAAACCTGCTTTACGGTAATGCTGCCCTTCGCCACCGACTGAGAACCTGCTCAAAGTCCGCTGCGTTTCGTGAGACGTCGCATGGCGCGAGCACACCTTCGAAATGCTGACGCACCACCGGCATATCCAGCTTTCTCAGCTATTTTCACCTGGTCTCGCTCTTGCCCGCGAGACTTTGAACAGATTTTGAGACGCATCGACAACAACACCTTGCGGCGGCCGGCTGGCGCTGGCGGCCACAGCATGAGGATTTCGTGATGAACCAAGCGGTATGGATTATTGACGACGACAAGGCAATACGCTGGGTGCTGGAAAAAGCGCTGGGGCGCGCCGGCATCGGCTTCGACAGTTTCGCCAGCGCCGACGACGCGCTGAACGCGCTGTACGACCGCGCTCCGCAAGTCATCATTTCGGATATCCGCATGCCGGGCACCGACGGGCTGAAATTCCTGTCCAAGGTCAAATCCGAACACCCTGCGCTGCCCGTCATCATCATGACCGCGCACTCCGATCTGGATTCCGCGGTGGCGGCTTTCCAGGGCGGCGCCTTCGAATATCTGCCCAAGCCCTTCGACGTCGATCAGGCGGTGCTGCTGATCGAACGCGCGCTGGCGGAAAGCCGCCCGGACATCGCGGTCAGCGATCATCCGGAGGCGATGCCGGTGCTGCTGGGCCAGGCGCCGGCAATGCAGGACGTGTTCCGCGCCATCGGCAGGCTGTCCCAGTCCAACGTCACCGTGCTGATCACCGGCGAATCCGGCACCGGCAAGGAGCGCGTGGCCGAAGCGCTGCACCGCCACTCGGTGCGCGCCGGCAAACCCTTCATCGCGCTCAATACCGCCGCCATTCCCAAGGACTTGCTGGAGTCGGAACTGTTCGGCCATGAAAAAGGCGCGTTCACCGGCGCGCAAGCCACCCGTCGCGGCCGCTTCGAGGAGGCCGAGGGCGGCACCCTGTTCCTGGACGAGATCGGCGACATGCCCACCGAGCTGCAAACCCGGCTGCTGCGCGTGCTGTCCGACGGGCACTTCTACCGCGTCGGCGGCCACACCCCGATCAAGGCCAATGTCCGAGTCATCGCCGCCACGCATCAAAACCTGGAACAGCGCGTGCGCGACGGCCAGTTCCGCGAAGACCTCTACCACCGTCTGAACGTGATCCGCCTGAGGCTGCCGCCGCTGCGCGAACGGCGCGAGGACATTCCCCTGCTGGCTCGCCACTTCCTGGCCAAGAGCGCCACCCAGTTGGGCGTGGAACCCAAGCGACTCAGCGACGCCGCCATGGACGTAGTCAAACACAGCCTGTTCTCCGGCAATGTGCGCGAGTTGGAGAATCTGTGCCAGTGGATTAGCGTGATGGCGCCCGGTCAAACCGTGGAAGCGGCCGACCTGCCTCAGGAACTGCGCGATCCCGCCTCCGGCGCTCGCCATCCCGGCGGGGCCGAAACCGGGCAACTGGACTGGCCCCAGTTGCTGGCGGAGGAAGTCAGCCGCCGCCTGCGCGCCGGCGAGGTCGGCATCATCGACGAACTGACCCACCGCTTCGAGATCAGTTGCATCCGCAGCGGCCTGGCCCACACCGGCGGCCGCAAAGTGGAAGCCGCTCACCTGCTGGGCTGGGGCCGCAACACGCTGACTCGCAAGATCCAGGAGTTGGGCCTGGAAGCTCACGCGGATGAAACCCATGACAAGGCCGATCTCGGGCTCATAAAATGAATCCATGATCATTCCGCAAGGACCCGTCCATGTCCAAGTCCACGCTGGCGCTGCTCACCCTGCTGGCCGGCGGGTGGGTCCATGCGGCCCCCCTCCTTCGCATCGTCGTCGGCAGCGCCGAACCCGCGCCCTTCATCCAGCACGCCTCCACGCAACTATCCGGCCCCGTGATCGACCTCGCGCGGCAAGCGGCGGAACATTGCGGTCTAAACGCGCAGTTCCGGCAACTGCCGGCGCGACGGCTGTTACGCGGGCTGGCGCTAAACCAGGCCGACGCCGCCGCCATGCTGTCCTTCCAGACCGACCGCGCCAAACAGATGCTCTACCCGATGCGCGGCGGATCGGCGGACAGCCGGCTCAGGCTGACGGCCCTGTCCTACGTGCTCTACGTTCCACAGGATTCAACGCTGCGTTGGGACGGCTACCGACTGGACCTGCCTGAGGACGACAGCGTCGGCGTCAATCGAGGCTGGTCCGTCATCCGCGTGTTGAAAGCCCGCCAGATACCCACCGAAGCCGGCGCCGATCTGGACGAGAATTTCGCCAAACTACAGGCGGGCCGCATCGCCGCCTTCGCCATGCACGAGCCCGGCGGCGATGCTTATCTGGCGCAACACCCGCAGCTGCGCATGAAGAAACTGCTGCCGCCGCTGAAAACCGAAAACAATTATCTGGTGTTCGCCAAGGCTTACGGCCAGGCCCATCCGGAACGCATGCGCTGCGTCTGGAGCCAATTGCCGTCGCTGCGCCGGCAACTGGACCTGCCCTGAATCAGCCGGCCATGCCCAGCGGCGTCAGCCCCGGCAAGGTGGCGAAACTCTGCTCCCTCACCGTGGCCAGAAAATCCTGCATATAGGCCAAGCCGCCGTCGTCGCCGCGTACCGCGGCGTACAACTCGCTGCTCAAACCGCGCTCGCCGATCGGCCGCGCCACCACGTAGCCGCGTTCCAGATAAGGCTTGACCGCCCAGTACGGCAAAGCCGCCACCCCACGGCGGCTGGCCACCAGTTGAATGATGGCGATGGTCAGCTCGCTGCTGCGCCGCGCCGGATTGACGCCCGCCGGGCGCAATACCTTGCGCACCAGGTCCAGCATTTCATCCGGCACTGGGTAATGGATCAGCGTTTCTCCGGCAAAGTCCTCCGCCAGCCAACAGCGCTTGTTCGCCAGTGGATGATCCCGCGCCACGATGCCCACCATTTCATAAGCGAACAACGGCTGATAATCGACGCCGGCCTGCGGCTCCGCCTCAGACACGATGGCCAGATCCGCGCGATGGCTCAGCAGCAGGCTCACCGGATCGGTGTGAAAGCCGGACACGATGTCCAGCTCCACGCCCGGCCAATGCTGGCGGAACGCGTCCATCGCCGGCATCAGCCAGTCAAAGCAGGTATGGCACTCCACCGCCACCCGCAATTCGCCAACCTCCCCCTGACGCAGGCGCGCCAGATCGCGCTCCGCCGCCGCCACCCTGGCGTTCAGATCATGAGCCAGCGCCAACAACCTCTCCCCGGCGGCGGTGAAGCGCAGCGGCTGGGTCTTGCGCTCGAACAAGCTCATGCCGTAACCCTGCTCCAACTGTTTGAGCTGATGCGAAAGCGCGGATTGGGTCAGAAACAAGCGACTGGCGGCCAAAGACACGCTGCCGGTTTCAGCCAGTGCCAACAGGGTACGCAGATGTCTAATCTCCAGAAAGCTCATTATGAATTCATTTCATGTTAACTAGCAAAATAATGAGTTTGTATCATACAACAGCTTGCGTAATGCTAGGGACATCACGAACCAAGGAGCCCACCATGACCACCCTGCACCTGCTCGGCTTTCCCCGCATCGGCGCCAAGCGCGAACTGAAGACCCTGCTGGAAAACTACTGGAAGAACGAAATCGACGAAGCCGCGCTGCTGGGCGGCGCGCGTGAACTGCGCCAGCGCCACTGGCTGCTGCAAAAAGGCGCCGGCGTTGAATTGTCCCCGGTAGGCGACTTCTCCCTGTACGACCACGTGCTGGACGCGCAACTGCTGGTGGGAGCGATTCCGCCACGCTTCGGCTTCGACGCCGCCAAGCTGAGCACCGAGCAGTATTTCCAGTTGGCGCGCGGCAACGCCGGCCAGCCTGCGCTGGAAATGACCAAATGGTTCGACACCAACTACCACTATCTGGTGCCGGAATGGCATGCCGACACCGCCTTCCAGGCGCAGCCTGAGCGCTTGCTGGCGCAAGTGAGAGAAGCCCAGGCGCTGGGCCTGCGCGCCAAGCCGGTGCTGCTGGGGCCGCTGTCGCTGTTGTGGCTGGGCAAGGCCAAGAACGCCGGCCTGGACAAGTTATCCTTGCTGCCCGCCCTGCTGCAAGCCTATCGCGATGTGCTGGCCGCGCTGGCGGCGGCTAAAGTGGACTGGGTGCAGATCGACGAACCCATCCTGGCTCTGGACCTGCCGCCGGAATGGCTGGCCGCCTTCGAGCCCGCCTATCGGCAACTGCAAGACTCTCCGCTACGGCTGCTGCTGGCAACCTACTTCGGCAGCGTCGCCGAGCACGCCGAACTACTGCAACGCTTGCCGGTGGCCGGTCTGCACCTGGATCTGGTGCGCGCGCCGCTGCAACTGGCGGCTTTCGCCGACGGCTGGCCGCAAGACAAGGTGCTGTCCGCCGGCGTCATCGACGGTCGCAATATCTGGCGCGCCGATCTGTCCCGCGTACTGGCCAGTCTGCAACCCTTGGCGGCCGATCTGGGCGAGCGGCTGTGGATCGCGCCCAGCTGCTCGCTGCTGCACACGCCTTTCGACCTGGCAGCGGAAACCCAGCTCGACGTCGACGTCAAAACCTGGCTCGCCTTCGCGGTGCAAAAGCTCAATGAACTGAAAGTGCTGAAACGAGGCGTGGAGCAAGGCCGCGAAGCCATCGCCAACGAACTGGCCGGCAGCGACTACGCCCGTCAGCAGCGCGCCGCCAGCCCGCTGATCCACCGCCCCGAAGTCCAACAGCGCCTGGCCACGCTGCCGGCCGACGCCGACCGCCGCCACAACGCCTATCCGGTTCGCGCCGCCGCGCAGCAAGCCTGGCTCAAGCTGCCGCTGCTGCCCACCACCACCATAGGCTCTTTCCCGCAGACCGCGTCCATCCGCGGCGCTCGCGCTGCCTTCAAGCGCGGCGAGCTGCCCGCCGACGCCTATCGCCAGGCGATGCAACAGGAAATCGAACTGGCGATACGCCGCCAGGAAGCGCTGGACATCGATGTGCTGGTGCACGGCGAGGCCGAGCGCAACGACATGGTGGAATATTTCGGCGAACAATTGTCCGGTTTCGTGTTCACCGCCGGCGGTTGGGTGCAAAGCTACGGCAGCCGCTGCGTGAAACCGCCCATTTTGTTCGGCGACGTGGCGCGGCCGCAGCCGATGACCGTGGAATGGGCGGAGTACGCGCAAAGCCTGACCTCCCGCCCAGTCAAGGGCATGCTCACCGGACCGGTCACCATCCTGCAATGGAGCTTTGTTCGCGACGATCTGCCGCGCGGCGAAGTCTGCCGCCAGATCGCCCTGGCGCTGAACGACGAGGTTCGCAACCTGGAAACCGCCGGCATTCGCGTAATCCAGATCGACGAACCGGCCATCCGCGAAGGCCTGCCGCTGAAACGCGCCGACCGCGCCGCCTACCTGGACTGGGCCGGCGAGGCCTTCCGGCTGTCTTGCCACGGCGTGGCCGACGCCACCCAGATCCACACCCATATGTGCTATTCGGAATTCGGCGACATTCTGCCGGCCATCGCCGCGCTGGATGCGGACGTGATCACCATCGAAACCTCGCGTTCGGACATGGAACTGCTGCAGGACTTCGGCCACTTCCGCTACCCCAACGCCATCGGCCCCGGCGTCTACGATATCCACAGCCCGCGGGTACCGCCTGAAGCCGAAATCCAACAACTGCTGGAAAAGGCGCTGCAAGTGATCGAACCGGAAAAACTGTGGGTCAACCCCGACTGCGGCCTGAAAACCCGCGGCTGGCCCGAGGTGGAGGCCGCGCTCTCCAGCATGGTCAAGGTCAGCAAGACGCTGCGTCGGCGTCTGGCTCAGGAGGCCGATGCCACCGTCTGAAACGTTTGAGACTGACAAGAAAAAGGCCCCTCGATCGAGAGGCCTTTTCAAGTGCCGATTCAAGGCTGCAACATGCCCGGCGTCATCATCGCCTTCAAACGCGTCTGCTCGATGCCGTGGCGGTCGCGGTGACTCAACCACCAGACAGACCCCTTCTTCACGCTCCACAATTGCTGCTGCTCCGACAGCAGGCTGGACGTCAACCAGCCGATATAAGGCTGATGGCCAACCAACACCACGGTGCGGTTCGCCTCCGGCCAGCCTATCGCCTCCAGCACCTCTTCCGGCGACGCCGTCGGATTCAGCGCCGGCACCGTCTGAAAGCTTTTCGCCAGCAAGGCCGCCGTCTGCTGCGAACGCTTGGCCTCAGAGGCCAGCAGCAGATAATCGCGCGGCAGGCGCACCCGCAGCCAAGCCGCCATCTGGCTCGCCTGCTGCTGCCCGCGCCGCGTCAGCGCCCTTGCCAGATCATCGGAGCCGTCCTCCGCCTCCGCGTGGCGCCACAAAATCAAATCCATACACACCCCTCGTTAAAATATTTTCAATCCAGGCGCAGTCGTGCCAAGTCGAGCACCCGCCCCAGGCAGGATGCGCGGCTTGGCGCGACTGCTAAATTAAGAGCCATCCGCCCGCTACAAGGGAAACAACGTCAGCAACAAAGGCACCAACAAAGCGGTGAACACCCCGTTCAAGCCCATTGCCAGGCCCGCGAAGGCGCCCGCTGTCTCCGACAGCTGAAACACCCGCGCCGTTCCAATCCCGTGCGCGGAAATACCCGTGGCCACGCCCAGCGCCACATCGTTGCGCAGACGCAGGCCGTTGAACAGCGGCCGCGCCGCCACCGCGCCGAAAATGCCGGACAGGATCACACACATCGCCGCCAACTCCGGCACCCCGCCTATGCTTTGCGACACACTCATCGCAATCGGCGTGGTCACCGCCCGCGTGCTCAGCGACAACAGCACCTCGCGCGGCAAACCGAACAGCCAGCCCAAACCCACCGCGCTGACGACGCCGGTAACGCCACCCAGGGCGATGCTCAAGGCCAGCGGCCCCGCCGCGCGCTTGAGCCGGCTCAGATTGCCGTACAAGGGCACCGCCAAAGCCACCGTCGCCGGCCCCAACAACATTTGTATCCACTGCGCGCCCTGCATGTACTGGCGGTAATCGGTGCGCGTCAGCACCAGCCAGCCCAGCACCAGCAACACCCCGATCAACACCGGGTTGGACAGCGGATGACCGCGACAGCGGCGATTAAACCCCAAGGCCAACCGGTAAGCCAGCAGCGTGATGAAAACCCCCGTCAGCGGCGATTCCCGCAGCGCGAACACTACGCCGACGCTAGTCATGCCCGCCTCCTCGCCACCGCGCCAGCATCCAATGCAAAGCCAGCCCCGGCACCAGCAAGGTGGTCAGCGTCGACAAGGCCAGCACCGCCGCCAGGCGCGCGCCGTAATCGGCCAACAGCGTCTGGTAAGCCAGCACCGCTCCGCCGGCAGGGATGAACAGCAAGGACATATGCGCGAGAAAGCGCGGCGCATGGGTCTGCAGCGTCGTCGGCACTCCGCGACGCGCACACAAGGTGGCGAACAACAGCAACATGCCCAAGACCGGCCCCGGCACCGGCACGCCCAAACCGCGCGCCAAGACTTCTCCCGCCAATTGATAGCCCAACAGCCACAGCGCCGTCTCCATCATGCGATCTTCCCTCCTTCCGCCTTGATGACGTCATGATAATGCCCCGGCTCGCGCTTGGGGATAGACAGATGGACGCGCGTCGCGCCGCAGAAGGGCGGGACAAGCCCCCGCCGGCTTTGGCATAATGCGCGCCATGCCCCATCCCCCAATCTGGCTACCGGAACCGCCAGCGCTGTCCGCCGTCGCGCAATCCTGTCTCACCGAAGCCGGCTCGCTGACCGAACGGCTGCAAAGCACCGGTCGCCGCTTCGCCGTGCGCGTGTTGCGGCAAGGTCCCGACGTCTGTCTGGAAGACGAGGCGCCGCAGCTCGGCCTGGCCGCCGGAGCGCCGCTGCAGGCCCGCGAGGTGGCGCTGACCCTGGACGATACCCCGGTCGTGTTCGCCCGCAGCGTCACCCGCCTGGACTGCGCGGCCTGGCAGCCCATTCTAGACCGCGGCAGCCGCTCGCTGGGTCTGACATTGTTCGGCGGCCTGCCGGATTTGCTGCGCGACCCGCTGCGCTACCGCCTCATCGCCGCCGATCATCCGCTGTTCGCGCCGGCGGCCCAACTCAGCCCGCACGCCAGCTACCCGGCGCGGCGCTGCCGCTTCCTGCTGCGGCAAGCGCCGCTGCTCGTGTGCGAACTCTTTTTGCCGGAGCTGGAGAATTTCTTGCGATGAATGCCGCCCGCCTCAATGAACGTTTGACCGTTTACATGCAACTGATGCGCATGGACAAGCCCATCGGCACCTTCCTGCTGCTGTGGCCGACGCTGTGGGCGCTGCTGATCGCCGGCCAAGGCCGACCCGACCCGCTCATCGTGCTGATCTTCATCATCGGCACTTTTTTGATGCGTTCGGCCGGCTGCGTGATCAACGATTACGCGGACCGCGACTTCGACGGCCACGTGGAACGCACCCGGCAACGGCCGTTCGCCCGCGGCGCGGTCGGCAAGAAGGAAGCCTTGCTGCTGGCCGCCGGCCTGGCGCTGCTGTCGCTGCTGCTGATCCTGCCGCTGAACGGCCTGACCCTGCTCTTGAGCGTGCCGGCGCTGTTCATCGCCGCCAGTTACCCTTTCACCAAGCGCTTCTTCCCGGTGCCGCAAGCCTATCTGGGCCTGGCCTTCTCCTTCGGCATCCCAATGGCCTTCGCCGCCCAGACCGGCGAGGTGCCGGCGCTGGCCTGGCTGCTGCTGCTGGCCAACGCTTGCTGGACGCTGGCCTACGACACCGCCTACGCCATCAGCGACAAGCCGGACGATCTCAAGATAGGCATCAAAACCTCGGCGATCACCTTCGGCGACTACGACGTTCTGGCCATCATGCTGTTCCACGCCGTCTTCCTCGCGCTAATGGCCGGCATCGGCCTGCATCTGGCGCTGGCCTGGCCTTTTTACCTGTCCCTGCTGGTCTCCGTCGCCCTGATGACCAGACAATATCTGGGCATCCGGGAACGCGACCGAGCAGCCTGCTTCAAGGCTTTCCTCGACAATAACCGCGTTGGCGCGGCCATCCTCATTGGCATGGCGCTCAGCTACTGGCTGCCGTAAAACCCAACGTCATCACTTTGCGACGCGGCGGCATTTTGTTATTGTTTGTGAACTTTTCTAAAAGGCTTTAATCCCAGAGAAGGCATATTCCACCCATTTGGAATTGCAGCCGACATGCACCATCGGCTTCACACAAGAAAGGACATATCATGAAACTGATTTCCGCTCTGATCGCCGCTGCTTTCGCCACCAGCGCCATGGCCGCCACCCCGGCGTCCGCGCCCTCCGTCGAAAAGAAAATGGAGCATAAAGCCGAACACAAGCAGGCCGGCAAAAAGCACCACAAGAAGCATGCTTCGGGCGCCGCGCACCACAAGAAATCCGGCCACAAACATTCGGGAAAGAAAGCTGAACACAAAGCGGCTTCCGCCGCTAAGTAATTGACCGCCGGGCCGCGGGCCTGGCGCAAAAACGCCGCGGCTAGTCATGTGCCGCGGCGTTTTCATTTCCGGATACGATCAAAGGCCGGCCCAAACGCCGGCGGCGGGGATCAGCCGGGCTGCGAGTTATTCTCCGAAACCACAGAACACCTCGCGCATCATTTTCAAAACCTCCAGCGTGCGAATGTCGCCAACGCGGTAATAAACGCGGTTGGCGTCCTTGCGCGTGCGCAACACGCCCTTGTCGCGCATAATGGCCAAATGCTGAGAAATATTGCTCTGCGACGTGCCCACCTGCTCGACTATATCCTGCACGCTCACTTCCTGGTCTTCCAGCACCGATATGATCTTCAAACGCAGCGGGTGCGACATGGCCTTCATCGCCCTCGAGGTCTGCTCGATCTGGTCATCGTTGAACAGCAAGGCTTCTCTCCCTGTAGAGTCATTTTATTTAGTCTGACTGCGGTACAATACTACACAAAATCCAATACCATCAAGATTTTCTAATATTCAGAATGTGAATGCCATGAAATCCATCAAACCGGTGTTGTTGTTGATTCTCGACGGTTTTGGCCATCGCACTGAAGGCGATGACAACGCTATTCTTCATGCCTCGATGCCTAACTGGAATCGTCTGCGCCAGACCTTCCCCTACGGTACCATCAACGCCTCGGAAAACTTCGTCGGCCTGCCCTCCGGCCAGTTCGGCAATTCCGAAGTGGGCCACCTCAACATCGGCGCTGGCCGCGTGGTGCAACAGGACATCAGCCGCATAGACTGCGACATCGAAAACGGCCGCTTCGCCGCCAATCCCGCGCTGGTTTCCGCCATCGCCAAAGCCCAGGACTCGACGCTGCACATCATGGGCCTGCTGTCCGACGGCGGCGTTCACAGCCATGAAAACCATATTCACTCGCTGATCCGCGCGGCGCAGGCTTCCGGCGTCGCCCGCATCCGCGTGCATGCTTTCCTTGACGGCCGCGATACGCCGCCGCGCAGCGCCAAAACCTATCTGGAACGGCTGGACGCGGTGCTGGCCGAATGCCCGGCCGCGCGCCTGGCGTCCGTGACCGGCCGCTACTGGGCAATGGACCGCGACAAACGCTGGGAACGCGTGGAGCCGGCTTACCGCCTGCTGGTGGAAGGCGAAGGCCTGTTCCACGCCCGCAACGGCCTGGAAGCGCTGGAAGCGGCCTACGCTCGCGACGAGAACGACGAGTTCGTCAAAGCCACCGCCATCGGCGAAGCCGCCCCGATGCGTGACGGCGACGTCGTCGTATTCATGAACTTCCGCGCCGACCGCGCTCGCCAATTGGTCAGCGCGCTGACCGACCCTGCCTTCGACGGCTTCAAGGCCCGCCAGCCCAAGTTCGCCGACTTCGTCACCCTGACCTCCTACGGCGAAGCCTACAGCGGCCTGTCCATCGCCTACCCGCCGCAGAAGATCAGCAACGGCTTCGGCGAATACCTGGCCAGCCAGGGCCTGAAACAGCTGCGCATCGCCGAAACCGAGAAATACCCGCACGTCACCTATTTCTTCAACGGCGGCGAGGAGCAGGTCTATCCCGGCGAAGATCGCATCCTGGTGCCATCGCCCAAGGTGGCCACTTACGACCTGCAGCCAGAAATGAACGCAGGCGAAGTCACGGACAAAATCGTCGCCGCCATCGCCTCCGGCCAATACCAGGCCATCATCTGCAATTACGCAAATGGCGACATGGTGGGCCACAGCGGCATCTTCGACGCCGCGGTCAAGGCGGTGGAAGCGCTGGACGGCTGCGTCGGCCGCTGCGTGGAGGCGATGCGCGCCGCCGGCGGCGAAGTATTGATCACCGCCGACCACGGCAACTGCGAACAAATGTACGACGCCGAGCACCATCAGCCGCATACCCAGCACACCCTGAGCCCGGTGCCCTTCCTCTATGTCGGCCGTCCGGCCCGGATCCGCTCCGGCGGTTCGCTGCGCGACATCGCGCCGTCGCTGCTGGCGATGATGGGCCTGGAACAACCGGCGGAGATGAGCGGTCAATCGTTGATTGAATTCCGATAAGAATCTGTTCTAAAGTCTGCTGCGCTTCAGCAATACGGCGTTAAAAACACTTTCAGAATGCTCATGTACTCCTTGTACATTCCGCTTCTTCAAGCGTTTTCGCCTTGTCTCGCTCTTGCTCGCGAGACTTTAGAACAGACTCCAAGACCCGCCGCCGCCGGCTCCGCCGGCGTCATCGACCCAAGCGTGCCGCCCGCGGACGACGCGCTTGTTGGTCCGCGGCCCAAGCAGAAAGCATATTCCCGGCCATGAAACCCTATGTCCTGATGGCGGCCTTGATAGCCGGAGCCAGCCACGCCGCGCCTCCGGCCTCCGCCGCGCTGTCCACCGCCCCGCACCAGCAAGACCTCAAATCGGTGCGCAAGGAAATCGATACGCTGAAAAAAGACATCGCCCAAAAACAGGCGGTGCAAAAAGAGGCGCAATCGGCGATCAAGGAGTCGGAACAAGCCATTAGCCAAACCAACCAGGCGCTGGTGAAGCTGGAGAAAAAACAGAGCAGCTCCGAACAGCAGCTAGAGGCGCTGCGCGCCCAGATCAATGCCAGCCGCAACAGCCTGGCCGCGGTGCGCCAGCGCGTAGGCCAGATGCTGGCGCGCCAGTACAAGAGCGGCCAGCACGACGCGATGAAGCTGATGATGAACGCGAACGATCCCAATCAGAGCGCTCGCGACCTCGCCTACTATCAGCACATCGCCCGCGCCCAGCAGCAGCTGGTCGCCCAGTTGATCACCCACCAGCACGAGCTGGAGGCGCTGTCCTTCCAACTGGAACAGGAGCTGGCCCGCCTCAACTCGCTGTCGGACCGCAAGAGCCAGGAAAAGAGTTCGCTGCAGCAGGACAAAGCCAGCCAGCAGCAGGAGCTGAGCAAAGTCACCGGCGAAATCAAGTCAGGGCAAAGCAAGCTCAGCCAGCTGCAGGAAAACGAAAAGCGCCTGACCGGCCTGATCGCCCAGATCAATCGCGAAATCCAACGCCGCCGCGCGGAAATCGCGCGCAAGGCGGCGGAAGAACGCAAAGCCAAGCTGGCCGCCGCCCGCGAAGCGGCGCGCAAAGAGAACGAGCGCCGCCGCAAGCTGGCGGAAAACGCCAAGAAACAAGGCAAGCCTGTGCCGGAAGAAGCCAAGAAGACGGTCACGGTGAAAGAGGAAGCCATCACCGACGTGGCCGACGACAGCGCTGCCGGCCGCGCCTTTGTCAGCCTGCAGGGACGGATGAAAATGCCTGTGGCCGGACAATTGGTCGGCCGCTTCGGCAAACCCCGCCAGCAAGGCGTCAGCTGGAAAGGCCTGTTCATCCAGACCGCCAACGGTACACCGGTGCGCAGCGTAGCCGACGGCACCGTGGTGTTCGCCGATCAATTGCGCGGCTTTGGCAACGCCATTCTGATCGATCACGGCGGCAACTACATGACGGTCTATACCGGACTATCGGCCATAGGTAAATCCGTAGGCGGCAGCGTCAAGGCCGGCGACACGATCGGCAACACAGGAACACTGGACAGCGGCGAATCCGGCCTGTACTTTGAAATCCGACACATGGGACGCCCCCTAAACCCGCAAGCCTGGGCACGTTGAGCCAGGCAACGGAGACAGATAACAAACATGAGCAGCCAAAGAATGAAGAAGATTGCCTGGCTAGTGGCCGGCGCCATGGCCGGCGGCGTGCTGACGCTCAGCATGCAAGCCTTTGCCGACAAGGGCGAATCCCCGCTGCCGCTGAGCGAGCTGCGCACCTTCGCCGAAGTGTTTGGCCGCATCAAGCAGGACTACGTCGACCCGGTGGAAGACAAGAAGCTGATCACCGCGGCCATCAAGGGCATGCTGACCGGCCTGGACCCGCACTCCGACTACATGGACCCGGAAGCCTTCAAGGAACTCAAGGAAGGCACCCAGGGCGAATTCGGCGGCCTCGGTATTGAGATCGGCGCCGAGGACGGCTTGGTCAAGGTGGTGTCGCCCATCGAGGACACGCCGGCGCAGAAGGCCGGCATCAAGAGCGGCGACCTGATCATCAAGATCGACGACACCCCGGTGCGCGGCCTGTCCCTGACCGACGCGGTGAAGAAAATGCGCGGCAAGCCGGGCACCAAGGTCACGCTGACCATCGCCCGCAAGTCTGAAACCAAGCCCCTGGTGTTCACGCTGGCGCGCGCGGTGATCAAGACCAAGAGCGTCAAATACAAATTACTGGAGCCGGACTTCGGCTATGTGCGCATCACCCAGTTCCAAGAGCACACCTCCGAGGACCTGGCCGCCGGCGTGCAGGCGCTGTACAAGGCGAACAAGCAGGGGCTGAAAGGCCTGGTGCTGGATCTACGCGACGATCCGGGCGGCCTGCTCAACGGCGCGGTCGGCGTGTCCGCCGCCTTCTTGGCCAAGAACCAGTTGGTGGTCTACACCGAGGGCCGGACGCCGGACGCCAAGATGCGGCTGACCGCCAATCTGCAGAACTACGCCCGCCCCAACGGCAGCGACCCGCTGGCCCGGCTGCCGGTGGAAGCCCGCAACGTGCCCTTGGTCGTGCTGGTCAACGGCGGCTCCGCCTCGGCGTCGGAAATCGTCGCCGGCGCGCTGCAAGACCACAAGCGCGCGGTATTGGTGGGCACACAAACCTTCGGCAAGGGCTCGGTGCAATCCATCATGCCGCTGGGCAACGCCGGCGGCATCAAGCTGACTACCGCCCGCTACTTCACGCCGAACGGCCGCTCGATCCAGGCCAAGGGCATCGTGCCCGACGTGGTGGTGGAAGACGGCACGCTGACCGCGGCGGAGCAAGCCATCCGCGTGCGCGAAGCCGACCTGGAAAACCACTTGGCCAACCCCAACGGCGAGGAAAAGCCGGCGCCCAAGAGCAGCGCAAAACCCGCGCCTGCGTCTCAGCCCGCCCCCGCCAAGCCGGACGACGGCCAGGACAAGGCCAAGCCGGAAGAAAAGAGCCAGTTCGGTCCGCGCGATCCCAACCCCAAAAACGACAACCAACTGTCGCAGGCACTGAACATCCTCAAGGTACAACAGATCCTGCAGAAAAAAGGCAGTTGACCCCGCCTCCGCGGCTACAACGCGCCCCTGGTTTCGCCAGGGGCGTTTTTCATGCGCGCGCTATATTGTCCTCCTGCAAAACACCGTCATTCCTGCTACGCTATCCGGCTCAACCCTAGTTTTCCGGCCGGAGCCGCTGACCCCATGCTTACCCGCGAATTCGTGCTTTCCTTTCGCGAAGCCGCCCCCTATATCAACGCCTACCGCGGCAAGACCTTCGTGCTGGCCGTCAGCGGCGAAACCTTGCAGGACGGAGAATTCGCCAGCCTGGCCCAGGACATCAACCTCTTGGTCAGCCTGGGCGTGCGCATCGTACTGGTGCACGGCATCCGCCCGCAGATCGAGGGCCTGCTGAAACGACACGGCACCGCCCGCCTGTTCCACCGCGACCGCCGCGTCACCGACGCCGCCACCATGGACGTGGTCAAACAGGCCGCCGGCGCCACCCGCTTCGACATCGAGGCGATGCTGTCCATGGGCATGCCCAACTCGCCAATGCACGGCGCCCATCTGCGCGTGGCCGGCGGCAACTTCGTCACCGCACAGCCGCTGGGCGTGCTGGACGGCGTGGACATGCAATACACCGGCCAGGTGCGCCGGGCGGACGGCGCCGCCATCCGCGCCCGCCTCGACCACGGCGAACTGGTGCTGCTGTCCCCCATCGGCTATTCGCTGACCGGCGAGGCCTTCAATCTGACCATGGAAGAACTGGCCACCCACGTCGCCATCACCCTGAAGGCGGAAAAACTGATCTTCGTGATCGAGCAACGCGGCGTGATGCTGGACGAGGAACTGATCAGCACGCTGACCGCGCAGCAGGCCGAAGATCTGCTGGCTTCCGGCCGGCTGCAGGAAGACGTCAGCGCCTATCTGCCCTACGCCATCCGCGCCACCCGCGAAGGCATTCCCCGCGCCCACTTGATCAGCCGTCACGCCGACGGCGCCTTGCTGGTGGAACACTTCACCCGCGGCGGCAACGGCACCATGATCGCCCGAGACCCGCTGGTGCGAGTGCGCAACGCCAGCATCGAAGACATCGGCGACATCATCGGCCTGATCCAGCCGCTGGAAGAACAAGGCGTGCTGGTCAAGCGCAGCCGCGAACATCTGGAGGTAGAGATCGGCGAATATTCGGTGCTGGAACACGACGGCAAGATCTACGGTTGCGTGGCCATGCACTCCTTCCCCGATGCCGGCACCGCCGAGCTGGCCTGCCTGGCGGTGGCTCAGGACAAGCGCGACGGCGGCTTTGGCGAGATGCTGCTCAAACACGTGGAATACCAGGCGCGCACCCAAGGCCTGCAATCGCTGTTCGTGCTCACCACCCAGACCGCGCACTGGTTCGTCGAGCGCGGCTTCGCCGAGGCGGACAAGAGCGCGCTGCCGCTGGCGCGGCAGCAGTTCTACAACTATCAGCGCCGCTCCAAGGTTTTCGTCAAGGTCTTGTAAGTCTAGGGCCGCATCATGGTTGGAAGCGTTTCATCTCTGTGACACAATATTGAATTAACCTTTTTCCGATATTTTAAGGATTGCGCCATGAGCAGAACCGTCAATTGCGTCAAGCTGGGCCGCGAAGCCGAAGCCCTCGACTTCCCGCCGCTGCCGGGCGAACTGGGCAAGCGAGTGTTTGACAGCGTCTCCAAGGAAGCCTGGCAAGGCTGGTTGCGCTATCAAACCATGCTGATCAACGAAAACCGCTTGAGCCTGGCCGACGCCCGCGCCCGCCAGTATCTGGCCGCGCAGCTGGAAGCCTACTTCTTCGGCGACGGCGCCGACGCTCCCGCCGGCTACACTCCGCCGCAGAACTAATCACCATGCCCAGCCCTCCAAGCGAGGGCTTTATTTTTCCCCGAACTCTCCACCGTTGGCTTGAACCTCGTATGTCACACACGCAAGACCTGCTGATCAACCGCGAACTTGGCCTTCTCGAATTCAACCGCCGCGTGCTGGCACAGGCGGAAGACGCCAACCTGCCGCTGCTGGAACGGCTGAAATTCCTGTGCATCGTGTCCTCCAACATGGATGAGTTCTTCGAAGTGCGCGTGGCCTGGCTGCAGGAAACCGCCGAGGTCACGCCGGAGCGCATCCTGGCCGACGGCACCACGCCGGAGCAGGCGCTGGCCAAAGTGGCCACCGCCGCGCACCAACTGGTGCGCGATCAATACGCAGTGATGAGCGAAGTGCTGTTCCCGGCGCTGCGCGAGGAAAACATCATCTTCCTGCGCCGCAACGAATGGAGCCCGGCGCAGCAGCAATGGGTGAAGGACTTCTTCTTCCGCGAGTTGATGCCCATCCTGACCCCCATCGGCCTAGACCCGTCCCACCCCTTCCCCAAGGTGCTGAACAAGTCCTTGAACTTCGCGGTGGAACTGGAGGGGCGCGACGCCTTCGGCCGCGCCTCCGGCATCGCCATCGTCCAAGCGCCGCGCATCCTGCCGCGGGTGATCAAGCTGCCGGCGGACGTCAGCGACGGCCACCGCCACACCTTCGTCTTCCTGTCCTCCATCCTGCACTCCCATGTCCACGAGCTGTTCAGCGGCATGGCGGTCAAGGGCTGCTACCAGTTCCGAGTCACCCGCGACAGCGAACTGACGGTGGAAGACGAAGACGTGAAAAACCTGCGCACCGCCTTGCAAGGCGAGTTGCGCCAGCGCCAGTTCGGCGACGCGGTGCGGTTGGAAATCGCCGATACCTGCCCGTCGCATATGGAAGAATTCCTGCTGACCCAGTTCAACCTGAAGCCGCTCGACGTCTACCGCGTCAACGGCCCGGTCAACCTGGTGCGGCTGATGCAGGTGCCGGACCTGGTGGATAGGCCGGACCTGAAATTCACCCCCTTCATCCCCACGCTGCCCGAGATGCTGCGCAAGAAGACGCCGCTGTTCGACGCCATCCGCAAGGGCGACATCCTGCTGCACCACCCGTTCCAGAGCTTCCAGCCGGTGATAGACATGCTGACGCTGGCCGCGTCCGATCCGCACGTGGTGGCCATCAAGATGACGGTGTATCGCACCGGCACCGACTCGGTGCTGATGGAATCGCTAATCGCCGCCGCCCGCGCCGGCAAGCAGGTGACCGTGGTGGTGGAGCTGATGGCGCGCTTCGACGAAGAAGCCAATATCGGCTGGGCCAGCCGGCTGGAAGACGCCGGCGCCCACGTGGTCTACGGCGTGATCGGCTACAAGGTGCACGCCAAGATGCTGATGGTGGTGCGCCGCGAGGAACACGGCCTGCGCCGCTACGTGCACTTGGGCACCGGCAACTACCACCCGCGCACCGCCCGCCTCTACACCGACTTCGGCCTGCTGACCTGCAATGAGCAGATCGCCAGCGACGTCAACGACATCTTCGTGCAGCTCACCGGCCTGGGCCGCGCCAGCCAGCTCAAGCTGCTGTTCCAGAGCCCGTTTACGCTGCACAGCATGGTGATGGAGGCGATAGACCGCGAAATCGCCCACGCCCAGGCCGGCAAACCGGCGCAGATCATCGCCAAGATGAACGCCTTGCTGGAAAGCCAGGTGATCCACGCGCTGTACCGAGCCAGCCAGGCCGGCGTCAAGATCCAGCTGATCGTGCGCGGCGTCTGCGCGCTGCGGCCCGGCGTGCCGGGGCTGTCCGAGAATATCAGCGTGCGCTCCATCGTCGGCCGCTTCCTGGAGCACCCGCGCGTGTTCTACTTCCACAACGACCGCAAAGAAGACCTGCTGATCGCCAGCGCCGATTGGATGGGCCGCAACTTCTTCCGCCGCATCGAAACCTGCGTGCCCATCATCGACGCCAAGCTCAAGCGCCGGGTGATCAAGGAGGCGTTGCGCCTCTACCTGGACGACAACGTCAACGCCTGGGACATGCAGCCGGACGGCAGCTACAAGCGCCGCACCTCCCGCGGCAAGCCGCATTGCGCGCAATTGCAGCTGCTGGAAGAATACACCCGCTGACACCCGGCCCGCGGCCACGCCGCGGGCGCATTCCCCCGCAAGGACAACCATGGAAATCGCCGGCTACAGTCTCGCCGCCCTGCTTATCGTCGCCGGTCTGGCCGGCACCATGCTGCCCATCATCCCCGGCTTGCCGCTGATGTTCGGCGGCCTACTGCTGGCCGCCTGGCTGGACAACTTCAACCACCTGGGCGCGATCAGCCTGATCATCATGGCCCTGCTCACCGCGCTGGGCCTGGTCATAGATTTCTTCGCCGGCCTGCTCGGCGCCAAGGCCAGCGGCGCCAGCAGCCAGGCGCTGTGGGGCGCCTTTATAGGCGGCATCGTCGGCATGTTCTTTGGCCTGGCGGGCGTGCTGCTCGGTCCGCTGGTCGGCGCCGTCATCGGCGAGTTCATCGCTCGCAAGGACGCCTTTCAAGCAGGCAAGGTCGGCATCGGCACCTTCATCGGCTTCATCGTCGGCGCGGTGGCCAAGGTGGCCTGCGCTTTCGCCATGCTGGCCACGGCGGCGCTGGCGCTACTGTTCTAGCGGCCGCGCGGCTGGCCTAAACCGGGGGATTTGGTAGAATCCCGGTTTATCCCCTTCAATCCAGCGTGAATACCGATGGCACAATATGTAATGTCCATGCTCCGCGTGAGCAAGATCGTTCCGCCCAAGCGCCAGATCATCAAGGACATCTCCCTGTCCTTCTTCCCCGGCGCCAAGATCGGCCTGCTGGGCCTGAACGGCGCCGGTAAATCCACCGTGCTGCGCATCATGGCCGGCGCGGACAAAGAATACGAAGGCGAGGTGCAACACCTGGCCGGCGTCAAGATCGGCTACCTGCCGCAGGAACCGCAGCTGGACCCCGAAAAAACCGTGCGCGAGGAAGTGGAAAGCGGCATGGGCGACGTGATGGGCGCGCAAAAGCGCCTGGAAGAGGTCTACGCCGCCTACGCCGACGCGGACGCCGACTTCGACGCGCTGGCCGAAGAACAGGCCAAGCTGGAAGCCATCATCGCCGCCGGCGCCAACGACAACGTAGAACACCAGCTGGAAATCGCCGCCGACGCGCTGCGCCTGCCGCCGTGGGACGCCAAGATCGCCCCGCTGTCCGGCGGCGAGAAGCGCCGCGTAGCGCTGTGCAAGCTGCTGCTGTCCAAACCCGACATGCTGCTGCTGGACGAACCCACCAACCACCTGGACGCGGAATCGGTGGAATGGCTGGAGCAATTCCTGGTGCGCTTCCCCGGCACCGTGGTGGCCGTCACTCACGACCGCTACTTCCTGGACAACGCCGCCGAATGGATTCTGGAGCTGGACCGCGGCGAAGGCATCCCGTGGAAAGGCAATTACTCCAGCTGGCTGGAGCAGAAGGAAGCCCGCCTGGCGCAGGAATCCAAGAGCGAAGGCGCGCGCATGAAGGCGATGAAACAGGAACTGGAATGGGTGCGCCAGAACCCGAAAGGCCGCCAGGCCAAGTCCAAGGCGCGTCTGGCCCGCTTCGAGGAACTGTCCAGCTACGAAACCCAGAAGCGCAACGAGACTCAGGAAATCTTCATCCCGGTGGCCGAGCGCCTGGGCAATGAGGTGATCGAGTTCAACGGCGTGTCCAAGGGCTTTGGCGACCGTCTGCTGATCGACAACCTCAGCTTCAAGGCCCCGCCGGGCGCCATCGTCGGCATCATCGGCCCCAACGGCGCCGGTAAATCGACGCTGTTCAAGATGATAGCCGGCAAGGAACAGCCGGACAGCGGCGAGGTCAAGATCGGCCAAACCGTGCAGATGGCCTTCGTCGAGCAGACCCGCGAAGGCCTGGACGGCGACAAGACCGTGTTCGAGGACGTAGCTGCCGGCGCCGACATTCTCACCGTCGGCAAATTCGAAATGTCCAGCCGCGCCTACCTCGGCCGCTTCAACTTCAAGGGCGCCGACCAGCAGAAGAAAGTGGGCATGCTCTCCGGCGGCGAACGCGGCCGCCTGCACCTGGCCAAGACCCTGCTCCAGGGCGGCAATGTGCTGCTGCTGGACGAACCGTCCAACGACCTGGACGTGGAAACCCTGCGCGCGCTGGAAGACGCGCTGCTGGAATACGCGGGCACCGTGTTCGTGATCTCCCACGACCGCTGGTTCCTGGACCGTATTGCCACGCACATCCTGGCGGCGGAAGGCGAATCGCAATGGACCTTCTTTGACGGCAACTATCAGGAATACGAGGCCGACAAGAAGAAACGCCTGGGCGAGGAAGCCGCCAAGCCCAAGCGTATCCGCTACAAGCCGATCAGCCGCTAAAACAAAGCCCGGGTTCTCCGGGCTTTTTTCATGCGCTCACAGCGTCTTCAGCCGTCCGCGGAACTCATCCAGCCGCTGGTAGCCCTTGGCCTGCATGATCGCGGCCAGCTCCGCCTCGATGCGGTCAAAGGCGCTGACGCCCTCCTCGTGCAGGCAGGTTCCCACCTGCACCGCGGTGGCGCCGGCCAGGATGTGCATGAAAGCCTCGGCCCCGCTCTTCACCCCGCCGCAGCCGATCACCTGCTTGTCGGCCAGCAACACGGCGAACTCGCGCACATTGGCCAGCGCCGTCGGCAACACATAATCGCCGCCCAGCCCGCCCAAACCGCCCTTGGGCTTGATCACCGCGGACTCGCTGTCCAGATCTATCACCAGGCCGTTGCCCACCGAGTTGATACAGGTGACGAAGCGCAGCAGCGGGAAGGCGTTCAACACCGCGGCCATGGCGGCGAAGTGCGCCGGATCGAAATACGGCGGCAGCTTGACGCCGAACGGCCGCGCGTATGCCCGGCTGATCGCCTCCAGGGCCTCGGCGCTGGCGGCGAAGTCATAGCCCAGCTGCGGCTTGCCCGGCAGATTGGGACAGGACAGGTTCACCTCGGGCAGGCAAGGCAGCTTGAGCGCCGCCAGCTCGGCCAGGATGGTTAGGGTGTCGTCCAGCGTCATGCCGGACACGGACAGGAACAAGGGCTTGGCGTCCTCGTAAGCCTGAGCGTAGTCCAGGTAATAGCGGTAGCCCTCGTTGGGCAGGCCCATGGAATTGATGCTGCCCAGCGCGGTACGTCGGTATCGCGGCTCGGGATTGCCGGCGCGCGGTTCCAGCGTGCAGCTCTTGGTCACCACCGCGCCGGCGGCGGAACGGCGCACCAGCTCCAGTTCCTCCCGCGTGCGGCAATAGACGCCGGAAGCATTGAACAAGGGGCTGGACATCTTCATGCCCAACCAGGAAACGGATAGATCCAGCGACATCGCGCCCTCCGGCGAATTCATCTACCGGCGATGATAGACGGAGACGGTCCCGGCCATGCTGCGCCATGTCAAAACCCGCGCGGCCGCCGCAAAACAAACGGCCGCCCGAAAGGCGGCCGTCTCAAGGTCAAAATAGCCTGGCTTACATTTGCGACTGAATATAGTTCTGTTCGCCCACCATATCGATCAGGCGCAGCTGCTGCTCCAGCCAGTGCGCGTGATCGTTCTCGGTCTCTTCCAGCAACACCATCAGTTCCTGACGCGTCACATAGTCCTTCACGCTCTCGCAGTGGGCCACCACTTTTTTCAGCAAATCGCCGACGCGGTACTCCACTTCCAGATCGCTGGCCAGCATCGCCCGCACATTCTCGCCCACCACGATGGGCACGCGCTTGGCCACATTGGGCTTGCCTTGCAGGAATAAAGTGCGCGCGATCA
Source organism: Chromobacterium fluminis (assembly GCF_011602385.1). Lineage (NCBI taxonomy): Bacteria > Pseudomonadati > Pseudomonadota > Betaproteobacteria > Neisseriales > Chromobacteriaceae > Chromobacterium > Chromobacterium fluminis. The sequence goes on from NZ_JAAOMA010000012.1 coordinate 98,106, forward strand.
GCACCCGCGCGTGCGACAGCTCGTCCTCGCGCTCATGGTCGATGCGCTCGAACAGCTTGTGCAGGCCGAAGTCCTTGTACATCTCGGCGTGGATGAAATACTGGTCCGCGGCGGACAGCTCTTCCGCCAGCAGTTCGTTCAGCAACTCGATGGTTTTGGGATCACCTTGCATAACGACCTCTTGTTGTTGTAGTTCAATGACGCCGGCCATCCGCCGGCGCGAACGGAATTCGCGAACCATTCATTCTAAGCCCTCAAGGCCACAGATGCACGCTGGCTTGATAAAACGCGAACGACAACAGCCAGGCCAGGCCCACCGACCACGCCACCGACATCGCGGTATAGGACTTGCTGCGCGACTCGCGGTACATCGCCGCCACCGTGGACAGGCAAGGCACGTAGATCAAGGTGAAGATCAGGAAGCTCATCGCTGAACGCCAGTCCAGATGTTGCAGCAAGACAGCGCCCAGACCTGCCTCCGACACCCCGTAGATCACAGCCAGGCTGCCCAACAGGATTTCCTTGGCGATGAAGCCGAACAGCAAGGCCGCCGCCAGCTCGTGGCGAATGCCTATCGGGTCCAGCACCGGAGCCAGCAGGCTGCCCAAGGCGTCGGCCAGCGTCTTGCCGTCGCCGGCCGGCACATGGGTCAGCAACCAAACCAACACCACCCCCAACAGGATGAAACTGGAAGCCAGTTGCAAAAAGGCCCGCACCTCCCCCACCGCCCGGCTCAGCAAATGGCTCAAGCCGGGCAGCCGGTACGGCGGCACTTCCAGCAAGAAGGCTTCGCCGCCGGCGTAACGACGCTTGAACACCCAGGCGGTGAACACCGCGACGGCGAAGCTCATCAGATAAAGCCCCATCAGCACCCACGGCGCTTGCGCCGCCGTGAACAGCAGCCCGGCGAAGAACACCACCACTTGCAGCCGCGCCGAGCACAGCGAAAACGGAATCACCAGCATGGTCAGCAGCCGCTGCTTGCGCTCGCGCATCACCCGGGTGCCCATGATGGCCGGCACATTGCAGCCAAAACCCATCAACTGCATCACGAAGCCGCGGCCGTCCAGCCCCAGCCGGGCCATAAAGGCATCGGTCAGATAGGCGGCGCGCGCCAGATAGCCGGAGTCCTCCACCATCGCCATCAGGACGAAGAACACCAACAAGATGGGCGCGAAGGTCAGCACCGTCGACACGCCCTGCCAGATCCCGTCCAGCGCCAGGCTCTGCACAATCTCAGGCAAAGGCGCGAGCAAGGGCGCCAGCGCCTGCTCCTTGACCCAGTCCAGTCCGGCGCCGGCCAGCTCCTGCAAAGGCGTGCCGATCTGATAAGTCAGGTTGAACAACAGCGCCATCAGCGCGAAGAACAGCGGCAAGCCCAGCCATGGATGCATCAGCCAGTGGTCGATCTTCTCGGTCAGCCGCGCTGGCAGCATAGCCGGCAAGGCCCAGCAGCCGTCCAGCAAGCGTTTGGCCTCCGCCATCGCCGCCTGGGTGTCCGGAACCGCGTCCAGCCTCGCTCTCGCGGCCGGAGCCCCATTGTTGGCCAGTCGGTTCAAACTCGCCATCAGCGGCGGCCAGCCTTGCATATGCCTGGCCGACACCAGCGATACCGGCGCGCCCAGACGTTCCGATAAACACTCCACATCCAGGCTCACGCCCAGCCCCTTGGCCTCGTCCGCCATATTCAACACCACTTGGCAGTTGAGACCGCTGGCCAGCACCTGCAAGGCCAGCGGCAATTGCCGGTCCAGCTGGCTGGCGTTGAGCACCAGGATGGCGCCATCGAAAGCGCTGGCCAGCAACACGTCGCGCACCACCGCCTCGTCGTCGGAATAGCCGGTCAAATCATTGACGCCGGGCAAATCCACCAACTCCACCATGTGGCCACCCAACAACAAACGCGCGCTGCTCAGTTCTATGGTCAGGCCCGGCCAATTGCCGACACGCTGCGACATGCCGGTCAGACGGTTGAACAAAGTGGACTTGCCGGTGTTCGGCAAGCCGATCAGGGCGAAACGCTTCATACCGCCACCCTCGCCACGATGAAGCGCGCCAGACTGCGCCGCAACAGGAAGCGGGTGGCGCCGACATCCAGCAACAAAGGCCCGCCCAAGGGCGCCGCCCGACGCAAATAAAAACGGCAGCCCGGCTCCAGGCCAAAGGCGGCGACGCGACGCATGGCCTCTTCGGCCAGCTCCAGACGGTCGACCACGCCGTGGCGGCCGGCGGGAAATACATCCAAAGTCAACATGATGATCCGATCAAGAACGAGAATGGTTTGCATTAGTATATCCAGCCAAACCACGTCGAATATCGGCAAACCACGGCAATTCCCGCTCTGCTTGACCTGCATCAATAGCATTGTCCTATCCGGATCCGCCTTGGATTATCGATAGCCGCCCACAGCGCTTGCGGTTAAAATCGCGGACAATCAATCGATAAGCTACGGGCCAAAGACAATGAGCATCAAATCGGACAAATGGATTCGCCGGATGGCGGCCGAGTACAATATGATAGAACCCTTCGAGGCCAACCAGATCAAGATGGTGGATGGCCAGAAGGTGATCTCCTACGGCACCTCCAGCTACGGTTACGACATCCGCTGCGCCGACGAATTCAAGGTGTTCACCAATATCAACAGCACCATCGTCGACCCGAAAAACTTCGACCCCAACTCCTTCGTGGAAGTCTCCGGCAAGGGCTATTGCATCATTCCGCCCAACAGCTTCGCGCTGGCTCGCACCGTGGAATATTTCCGCATCCCGCGCTCGGTGTTGACCGTATGCCTGGGCAAGTCCACTTACGCCCGTTGCGGCATCATCGTCAACGTCACTCCGTTCGAGCCGGAATGGGAAGGCTATGTGACCCTGGAGTTCTCCAACACCACGCCGCTGCCGGCCAAAATCTACGCCAACGAGGGCGTAGCCCAGGTCTTGTTCTTCGAATCCGATGAAGTCTGCGACGTGTCCTACAGAGACCGCGCCGGCAAATACATGGGCCAGGTGGGCGTGACGCTGCCGCGTCCCTGAATCGCTTCCCGCCTGCAAAAAAGGGATGGCCTGGCCATCCCTTTGTCATTTAAACCACGCCAAATCCGTCCTCGCAATTTCACCTTAATGTTCTAGGATAAACAGAGGGTTAGCTGACTTTCCCGGTTGGTCGGCCCTTGTACAGCAATTGATTTCTTCTTGGGGCGTAGCGGTTCCCCCTTGCCGTTGCGCCCCTTTTTTTATGTCTCTGCTCAATTGCTCTTCTTCCGGTTTCTTGCCATGATCTTCGCTTTGGCGAAGAGCGAAAATATGCCGGACATATATGATTTTTCCATTGAGACTTTAAACGGGCAGACCCTGCCGCTGGCGAGCTATCGCGGCAAAGTGCTATTGCTGGTCAACACCGCCAGCGAGTGCGGCTTCACCGCGCAATTAGGCGGCCTGGAACAGCTGTACCAGCGCTACCGCGAGCAAGGCCTGGAGATCATCGGCTTCCCCTGCAATCAGTTCGGCGGCCAGGAGCCTGGGGACGCCGCCGCCATAGGCCAGTTCTGTCAGAAGAATTTCGGGGTCAGCTTCGCGCTATCCGCCAAGATCGACGTCAACGGCGCCGACGCGCATCCGCTCTGGCGTCATCTCGTCGCCGCCAAACCCGGCTTGCTGGGCAGCCGGCGCATCAAATGGAATTTCACCAAATTCCTGGTGGACGGCGAAGGGCGCATCCGCAAGCGTTTCGCCCCCTACGTCAAACCAGCGGCGCTGGAGCGCGCCATCGAGAGCCTGCTGCGAACGCAGAAGCACTAGACTCCCTAGCAACAGCTCAGCTCAATTCGCCGGACAGATAGAACCAGCGGCCGTCCTCGCGCGCAAAGCGACTACGCTCGCGCATGCGCTCGGCCTTGCCGCTCACCTTGTAGCGCGCGGCGAACTCCACCACGCCCTCGGCGTCGGCCTCGCCGCCGGCCTCCGTCGCCAGCACCTCCAGACCCAGCCATTTGACCACGCCTGCGTCCGCGGCCAGGTCCAGCGCCGGCGGCCGGGTGCTTGGATGCCAGCTCGCCAGCAGATACGCCTCGTCGCCGCGCGCGTAAGCGGTATAGCGCGAACGCATCAAGGCTTCCGCCGTGGGCGCCGGTTCGCCGCCTTCGCTCAGATAACGACCGCAACAGGCAGCGTAAGCGCCGCCCAGCCCGCAGGGACAGCCAGCCTCGTCCGGCTTGACTTTCTTGCCCATGTTCAAGCCCCCAGGGCCGGCAAGCCGTACAGTTTGAGCAGGAAGTTAGTGAACGCAGGATCCGCCGGCTTGGGATTCATCTTGGGCCACCGCCTCATCCATTCCCTCAGACGCTCGTCCATCTTGGCTCGGAACGTGTCCTGATCGATGCGGCCCGCCTCGCGCTCTACCGTCAGATAACGGTACATGGCAAAGGTGTTGTCGTCGATGGGGTTGGACCCCACCGCCTTGAGCCGAAATGCGCCCAACTGATCCGCGGCGGCCAGCCTAGTCAACTCGCCGCTCTTGACCTTGTCCGCCAGGCGGTTGGCCTCCCGCAACAAGGCGTCCGACTTGGCGCTGGACGCCGGAGCCGTCTGCTGCCGGCTCTTGGCCGGAGAGGAAGGATGCGAACTGATGGGCGCGCCCAGTTGTTGCAACGCGCTGCAGGCGGACAAGCTCAGAGCCATGGCGGCCCACAAGAAAAGACGTTTCATGCCGGGTATTCTACTCCTGTCCTGATTCGGCGCCGCGCGGCGCGTTCTGCTGCGACCGCCTCGCCAACGCCAATGTTCCGCCTCGCCAATGCAAAACAGCCTGACAAACGGATCTGTCAGGCTGTTTTACGTTCTTGCCACGAGGCCGCGGCACGCTTATTCCGCGGCGTCGCCAGCGGGTTCGGCCGGAGCCACCGCAGCCGGGACCGGAGCCGGCTTGGGCGCGGACATTTGTTCCGCCGCCTTTTTCTCTTCCGCGCTCACTTCGCCCACCGGTTTGTTGGCCAGATCGAAACGCTTGCCGCCGCGCGCCAGAGACTTGACGTAGCGCGGCTTGCGACAGTGATTGGCCACCACGCGGGAGATCAGCGTCGAGTCGAACTGCGGCAAGGCCGCGATCAGGCTCTCATGGATGCCCAAGGCCAGCGGACGAAACTGGCGGAAAACGTCGAACTTGCTGTAGACATGATCCGCGATCATCTCGGTCTGCTTTTTCTTGGACAGACTTTGTACAGCGGACTTAAGTGCAGCACCGAGTGCCGTTTCAGTATTTGGCTTCATGAACTTCTATCTAGATCCATTGATGCAAAAGCAGCGCATGCTGCCTAATCAAGCGAAGCGCTGCAACCAGTCGCCCGGCCAGCTTGACAGCCAACCAAAAAATGACGACATCGTAATCAGGCTTGACCAACACGCGCAGACAAGACGTCTGCGCGTCGTGAAAACCGCCGATCATGGCGGGCGTCCGGGAGCCGGACCCAGGCGGCGCGTCCTGCCGGAACGGGGGGTGCGGCTCCCACACCCATCGGCCCGCCCTGCTTGCCGACGGCGAAGCCAACTTGACGGCAATGGATGAAAGCGCCAAACGGAACCCTCCGGGCGCTCCATAGCCGGGCAGGCGCTCACGAGGGTGGGAGAGTACTAAGTAATGCCCCTTTATGTCCAGCACTTGACGCCAATTGCGGCGTTTCCACCCCTATCCGTCTTTCTTTTGCCACTTTCGCCGCGCCAAGCCCGCCTCCCGGCCTCAAACACGCCCTATGTGGCTCATAGGCAGGTGGCGGGAAAGCGGCGGTTCAAGCTGTCCCAATCCGTCGCCGCGTCCGGGCCGGCGCTGGCCACCACGCAGGCCGCCAGCCGATTGCCCAGATCCACCGCGTAATGCAGCGGCCAGCCGCTGGACAAGCCGGCCAACAAACCGGCGCAATGCGCATCGCCCGCGCCTATGGTGTCCACCACCGAGACCTGGTAGCCAGGCAGATGCCATGGCTCGTCGGTGCCCGGGCAGACCCAGGCGCCGTCCTGGCCCAAGCGGCAGATCAGCGTCAGTTGGTAGTCCTTGGCAAAACGCTGCGCCGCCGCCACCGGATCGCCCTCGCCGCACAATAGGGCGATCTCATCCCGGTTCAACGTCAATAAGGTTTCCGTGCCGCTCAGGCTGGACAGAAACGCCGGCTCCAGCAAGGCGACGCGCGGACCGGGATCGATCACCCGCAACTGTTCCGACGGCAAGGCCAACAGCCAGGCGCGCAGCGCCCGCCCGCCTTCTCCCGCCAGTTCATAGCCGTTGGCGTACACCAAGCCGTCGGCGGGCAAGGACAGTGCGTCCAGTTGCTCGCGGCTCCATTCCCCTTCGCAACCGGTGATGGAGATGAAGCTACGCTCTCCGCTAGGCTCCACCATGGCCACGCACCAGCCGTTGTCGCGATTCGCGTTGCGCAACAGCACCGGTAGGCCCAACTCCCGCATCGCCCCGTCTATCGCCGCGCCCCAGGGTCCGTTGCCCACCGGCATGCCGTTGATCACAGGGGCGTTCAACTGACACAGCGCCCTCGCCACATTGAAGGCGCAGCCGCCGATTTGGCGCTCCTGCTGCAAGGCCTCTACATCGCCGCCGCTTCGCGGCAGTTCCGGGAGGGTCAGCACCACATCTCCCACAGCGCCGCCCAAAGCCAGGATCGCCTTGGTCGGATGATAACTTGGACACGGAATGGTCATGCGCGTCGCTCCTTCAGCAACAGATACAACCCATAAGCCAGCAAGCTGGTTCCAAAAGACACAAACAATCCAAGGCTGGAATCCGCGAAGACCCCCACCGCCAACGGACCGTCGATAAAGCCGGTCTTGCTCACCAGCAGGCCGCAGGCCGCGCCCAGCAGCCAACACAACAACGGCCCGCCGCGGAAGGCCTGCCGCCCATCGCCGGACAAGGCCGCATCGTCATAGCCTTGGCGATGACGCAGCAGCAGGTAATCCAGTACAAACACCGCCTCCCAGGCCGCCAGGAACACGCCGCAGAACAGCAGGAAGGAAATGAAGGGTCCCAGGAAATCGCTGGAGACGAATAAAACGTAAGCGGCGATCGCCAACACGATCAGCGCATTGATGGAAACCGCCTGCGCCTGCCTGACCTTGACGCCGATGGTCAGCAAATTGAGGCTGGCCGAATACAGGCTGAGCACAGCCATGGTCACAATGCCCGCGGTCGCGGTCAGCAGATAGGGCACCGCCATCCAGGCCGGCAGCACCGCGCCTATCTTGGCGATGGGATTGGCCGCGCTGGCCAGGTCCGGAATCTGCGCCGACAGCAGCACGCCGGTGAAGATGAGTAGCATCAAGGGCAGCGACGCCCCCACCATCACCGCCCCGAAAATACCGCCGTTGGACGAGCCGGACCGCTGGTAACGACTGTAGTCCGCGCCGGCGATCGCCCAACTAATGCCGGTGCCCGCGGCGATCACCGACACCGCCGGCCAAAAGCCGGTCAGCCAGTCGCCGTCCGGCCGCGCCATGATGGCGCCCCAGTTCGCAGTCGACGCCACGTACAGGATCACCACCAGGGTCATGCTGCCGAAAATCCGGCTCAACCAGCTTTGCATCCACACCACGGTGGCCTGTCCCAGCAAGCTGACCACGATGGTCAAGCCGATGAACAAGAACAAACAGACCGCGGTCAGCAGGCGGCTCTCCGCCATGCCCAGCGCCTGGCACAGCGCCGCCAGCGTCAAGGCGCCGGTCACCACGTTGACTGCCTCCCACCCCATCAAGTTGAACCAGCTGAAGGCGGTGGGCGCAGCGTTGCCGTGCAGTCCAAAGATGGCCCGCGACAAAGTCAGCGTGGAAGTGCGGCCGCGCCGGCCGGCGATGCTGGTCACCCCCACCAGGGCGAAACTGGCCACCCCTAGCGCCGCGGCCAGCAAAGACTGAAAGAAGGACAGCCCGAAGCTGGTGACGATGCCGCCGTAAACCACGCCCAAAATGCCGATATTGGCCGCCAGCCACACCCAGAACAACTCAATGGGCCGGCCCTTGCACTCATGTTCCGGCACCAGGTCTATGCCTGCGCTCTCGAGTCGCCAGCCCTCTGCTGCTTGTACATCGCTCATTTGCTCACCCCCTAAATCGCAATGCGCTCAAAGCCCGCGCGTAAGATTCGAAATCAACGCCATTCACCTTCCGGATGCGCTCCCGCCATTCGACGGGCAAGGCGTCCACGCCTCGCAAGGCGCCGCATACCGCGGTGGCCATCGCGCCTATGGTGTCGGTGTCGCCGCCCAGATTGGCCGCCAGCACCGCGCAACGGCGCGGGTCGCCTTGCGCGCAATCCACCAAAGCCAAGGCGGTCGGCACCGACTCTATCGTGTCCATGCCGGCCCCCAGCGTGCGGTACAGCTCGGCCACCACGGCCGCATCGTCCCGGCCCCGCAAACGCGCCGCGACCTCGAAGCCCCAATCCAAGCGCCGGCTCAGCAAAGGGCTGAAAGAGGTAACGCGCTCCAGCTGCGCCTGCTCGGCGACTTCGGGCAGTTCAGCCTTGATGCAAGGCCAATCCGCCCCTTCCACCGCTCGCGACACCGCCCAAGCGATAGCCGCGGCGCCGGCCACTGCGATATCGGACTGGTGGGTGGGGCTGCAGCTTAGCCGCACCGCATGAATAAAGGCCTCGCGGTTCGCGCTGGGCAATAAGCAGCCCAGCGGAGCCACCCGCATCGCCGCGCCGTTGGTGACGCCGTTGGCGCCCAGCGAGTCGATGGGCTGGCCGGACAAAATCGCTCTCAGCGCAGCCTTCGAACTGGGTCCCAGGATGTTCTTGTTGAAGGCGTCGACACCCTCGGCCCAAGCGATGATGTTGGCGGCAATGCGCTCCGGTTCCACCGTGCCGTCCGCGGCGATCAAGGCGTCCATCAAGGCAATGGCTTGCTGAGTGTCGTCGGTGAACTCGCCGGCGACAAACTCGGAAGCGGCAAAGTTCTCGGCGGGGCCGGGCAGAAAGTCGTCGATCCAGCCAAAGAACGTCTGCACCTGTCGTTGCGGCCACAGCTCGGAAGGCATGCCCATGGCATCTCCCGTCGCCTGCCCATACAGAGCCCCAAGAATGGACTGGTAGCACTTGCTAATCATTGTCAAACCACTTCTCTCCGCCAGGATGCCAACACCGGAGCCCGTTTACGATCTGCTGCGCGTCGTGAAGCGTGACACAGTGAGTACACCTTCAAATTGCTCATGTACCACTTGTACATTCCGCTTTCTCAGCCGTTTTCGCCTTGTCTCGCCTTAGCTCGCGAGATCGTAAACACGTTCTAAGGACTCCGATTGGCATCGTATGATAAGTCCAATACAAATCCAATAGTACATAACCATACTATTGATCAGGAGAGCATGCCAAAAAGCTTGAACCGCTCTCCCCATACCTTCCGGCATTGATTTAGACTGGAACGCGCATGCACAGGAGCTTTCATACAATATGAGCGATATTCTGGAATGCCTGCTCGCCAGCCTACGGCAGCCTGGCGCTGCGCCGCGCTATCTGCTGATCGCCGGCGCGCTGGAACAGGCCATCCGCCAGCACCAGCTGCCCGAAGGGGCCTTCCTGCCGACTGAGCGGCAGATGGCGGAAAAACTGGGACTGTCGCGCGTCACTATCAGCAAGGCGATGGCGGAACTGGAACGCAAGCGGCTGATCACCCGTCAGCAAGGCCAAGGAACACGCGTCGCGCAGGCTTTCCGCTACTCGCTCAACGACAGCGGAGGCTTCACCGAGCAGGTGCTGCGCAACGGCGGCAGCGTGGCCAATCAGTGGCTGTTGCGGCGGCGAGAAAGCGCGCCGGCCGCCATCGCCAGCCTGCTGCGCCTGCCTGTCGGCGCGGACATTGCCAAACTTCGTCGCCTGCGTCTGATGGACGGCACGCCGGCGGCGCTGGAAACCACCTATATCCCGCTGGCCTACCTGCCAGAACCGGAAGGTCTGGAGCACTCGCTATACCAATGGTGGGAACGCCATGGCGTCGAAATCGGTCGCAAGACCTTCCGTCTGGCCTCCTGTGCGGCGGATCAGGACAGCGCCGCCCTATTGCATGTGCAGGCCGGCACGCCGCTGCTGCGCATCCAGCAGACCAGCTTGAACGCGGCGGAGCAGGTATTGGAATTCAGCGAGGTACTGTGCCGCAGCGATCTCTATGAATTCGAGGTGCAGCTTTAAGAGAAGCCGAAAAAAACCCGCTCAGCGCCAGGCTGTGCGGGTCGTTTTCGTCTCGCGGACGGTTTTGCCGTCGTGGTGCCCCGGGCCGGAATCGAACCGGCACGACCGAAGTCGAGGGATTTTAAGTCCCTTGTGTCTACCAATTTCACCACCGGGGCGGGCAAAGAGACGGCGATTTTATCCCAGAGCCGGACTGCTGGCAAACAGGGATGGAGATCAAGGCCATGGCACGCCGCCGCGGAGGACTGCGGGCTTGATCCCGATCCGGGAGAAAGAGGAGAAACCACGCTGAGCTTGGCGATTACGGGTGCGGACTGAACAAAGCAAAAGCCCCGCAAGTCTTTGACTTACGGGGCTTTAACTGGAGGCGGGGGTCGGAATCGAACCGGCGTAGACGGATTTGCAATCCGCTGCATAACCACTTTGCTACCCCGCCGTTACCGGCGAACCGTCAGCTTACGCTGACCGTTATGAATTTGGAGCGGGAAACGAGGCTCGAACTCGCGACCTCAACCTTGGCAAGGTTGCGCTCTACCAACTGAGCTATTCCCGCAGGGGTACGGCACCAACAACAAGCATTATGGATGGAGCGGGAAACGAGGCTCGAACTCGCGACCTCAACCTTGGCAAGGTTGCGCTCTACCAACTGAGCTATTCCCGCGTCGCACAATGCTATTGCAGAAGTTCTGGAGCGGGAAACGAGGCTCGAACTCGCGACCTCAACCTTGGCAAGGTTGCGCTCTACCAACTGAGCTATTCCCGCGTCGCATAACGCTATTGCAGAGGATTTGGAGCGGGAAACGAGGCTCGAACTCGCGACCTCAACCTTGGCAAGGTTGCGCTCTACCAACTGAGCTATTCCCGCATTCAAAACTGCTGCAATACTTCTGCTTTCTCTTCGCTACTGCTGGAGCAGCGCTGAGAGATGCGAATTATAAGGATTTATCAGGCACTGTCAACACTTCAAACATCAATTTTTTTCCCGGAAAACTCCTTGGCGGCCATCCTTAGGTAATAAACCATTGACCACAAAGTCAAAATCACCGCCACCACCATGAAAGCATTACCCAAAATTAATGTCGAAACCCCCGGCAGCAGCGGACCGGCATACAGCAACAACAGAATCGCCACCATTTGCGCAGCGGTTTTCAACTTGCCGATATAGGCCACCGCCACGCTTTTGCGGGTGCCCATCTCCGCCATCCATTCCCGCAGCGCGGAGATGGCGATCTCCCTGCCGATGATGATCATCGCCATCCAGCCCTCAGTGCGCCCCATCTGCACCAGCAGGATCAAGGCCGCGGCGACGATCAGCTTGTCCGCCACCGGATCCAGGAAAGCGCCGAAGGCCGAGGTCTGGCCCAGTTTGCGCGCCAGGTAGCCGTCCAGCCAATCGGTGATCGCCGCCAAGGCGAAGATGGCGGCGCCTACCTGGTTGCGGCTTTCCAGCAGCAGCACGGAATCCGGCAAAAAGAAGACCGCTACGCAGATGGGGATCAGGGCAACCCTGAGCCAGGTTAGGAATATCGGCAAATTGAAGGGCATCGGTGTCAGTAATCTTATTGTTTGCGGCTCGGTCAAAAACTGCGCGTTCGCCCCAAGCCACAACGGGACGCACAGCGATGGTTACAGTGTATAAACGATGGCGCGCCGGCAATCAATGCAGCGCGTTGTAAATCTTCTCCGCCAGCGTGCGACTGATGCCGTCCACCTGGGCCAGGTCGTCCATGCTGGCGGCGGCCACGCCGCGCAGGCCGCCAAAGCGCATCAGCAGCTGTTGCCGGCGCTTGGCCCCCACGCCCGGAATCTCCTCCAACGTGGATGCGGTGCGCGCCTTGGCGCGCCGCGCGCGGTGGCCGGTAATGGCGAAACGGTGAGCCTCGTCTCGCACCGTCTGGATCAAATGCAGCGCGGGGTGGTCCTGCCGCAGCTGCAAGCTCTTGTCCAGATACGGCAGGATCAACGTCTCCAGACCCGGCTTGCGCTCCTCGCCCTTGGCGATGCCGACGATGGGCAGGTTCAGTCCGATTTCGGCGAACACCTCCAAAGCCACGCCCACCTGCCCCTTGCCGCCGTCGATGAACACCGCGTCCGGCAACTTGCCCTCGCCCGCCGCCAGCTTGCCGTAGCGACGTGACAACACTTCGCGCATCGCGGCGTAATCGTCGCCGGGCTTGGCGGTTTCAATATTGTAGCGCCGGTATTCGCCTGGCTGCATCGCGCCCTTGTCGTAGATCACGCAGGAAGCCACCGTGGCTTCGCCCATGGTGTGGCTGATGTCGAAGCATTCGAAGCGGCCGGCGCCCTCCAGCTCCAATACCTCGTTGAGCTGGACCAGCCGCTGGTTCTGAGTGGCTTTGCTGTTGGCCCGCTGCATGATGGCCAGCGCGGCGTTCTTTTCCGCCATTTCCAGCCACATACGTCGTTCGCCTATGGGGTTGCTGGCGATGGCCAGCTTGCGCTCGGCCTGCCGCTCCAAGTGTTGGCGCAAGGTATCGGAAATTTCGCCGTTGATGATGATGGCCGGCGGCAAAGGCGCGCCCAGATAATGCTGGGTCAGGAAGGCCTCCAGGCTGTCCGCCAGTTCGCCCTCCTCGCCGCTGACCGGGAAAAAGCTTTTGTCGCCCAAATGACGGCCACCGCGAATCATCACCAGATTGACGCAAAGCATGCCTTCTTGCTGCACCGCGGCCACCACGTCGCAATCCTGCTGGCTGGAGTTGCTGGAAACGAACTGCTTCTCCTGCACCCGCGCCAGCGCCTGAATCTGGTCTCGCAGCTCCGCTGCCTGCTCGAACTCCATCGCCTCGGCCGCAGCCATCATGCGCTGGGTCAAGCCGTCGATCAGCTCGCTCTGGCGGCCTTGCAGGAAGGCCACCGCGCTGGCCACGTCGCGCGCGTAGTCTTCCTTGGAGATATGGTCGACGCAAGGCCCGGAACAGCGCTTGATCTGATACAGCAAACAGGGACGGGAACGATTGGCGAACACCGCGTCTTCGCAGGTGCGCAGCCGGAACACTTTTTGCAGGATCTGGATGCTCTCGCGCACCGCGTAGCCGTTGGGATACGGGCCGAAGTACTGGTTCGGACGCTTGGGATCGCCGCGGTAATAGGCCATCTGCGGGAACGCGTGACCGGTCAGCATCAGATAGGGATAGGACTTGTCGTCGCGGAACAGAATGTTGTAACGCGGCGTCAGCGCCTTGATCAGATTGTTTTCCAGGATCAGCGCTTCCGCCTCGGAGCGCGTAACCGTGGTTTCAATATCGGCGATCTGGCGCACCATCAGCTGGATGCGCGGCGATTGGTCGTTCTTCTGAAAGTAGGAACTGACCCGCCGCTTCAAATCTATGGCTTTGCCGACATAAAGCACGCCGCCCGACGCGTCGAGCATTCGATACACGCCGGGCAGATTGGGTAGGGAAACCAATACCGCTTTGTAGTCAAAAACCGTTTTCGCCACTTATTTTCCACACCAGATCTGCACATTGGCCTGCGCCTGGGCGATCAGCTCATTACGCTGGGCGTCGGTGGCCAGCGCATTGGAGCCCGGCATGCGGATGCGGCTATTGGTCTGCACCGAAGCCAGTTGATTGCGGGCGTTCTGGCAATTCTGCTCGCGGATCTTGGCGTTGGCCTCCGCGACCTTGGCGTTCTCCGCGGCGATCTTGGCGTTCTCCCCGCTCGCGTCCTTGCCCGCGTCCTTCTTGCTTTCCTTGGCCGGAGCCGAGGCCGGCGCCGGCGCGCGCGTATTCATGCGGCGGGCGTTGACGCTGGGCGGCGGCTGATCCGAGTACACGGTTTTTCCGGCCTCGTCCTTCCATACATAGACTTCCGCGCTGGCGGCGGAGGAGCCCAGCAAAGCCAGCAAAAAGGTCCATACTAAGGTTGACTTCATCATCGACTCCCTGACCCGAATTGCGCTGCAGATACTCAAATTGTAAGGCCTGCGCGGCCGGCCGGCAAAAAGGTAACAGGGTTGCGGGCGGAAAGCCCGTTTTTTTGCAATAGCGACAATGCCTCGGTATAATGCCGCTTTGCCGCAAAGGAAACGCCAAGATGCGTATCATCGAGAAAGCCTATACTTTCGACGACGTTCTCCTCGTCCCGGCCCACTCTGAAGTTCTGCCGCGCGACGTAGTCCTCTCCACCAAGCTTACCCGCAACATCACCCTGAACCTGCCTCTGGTGTCCGCCGCCATGGACACGGTGACCGAAGCCCGTCTTGCCATCGCCATGGCTCAAGAAGGCGGCATCGGCATCGTGCACAAAAACATGGACCCCGCGAAACAAGCCAGCGAAGTGTCCAAGGTGAAACGCCATGAAAGCGGCGTGGTCAAGGATCCCATCACCATCGCCCCGGACATGCTAGTGCGCGATCTGGTGCTGCTGACCCGCCATCACAAGATTTCCGGCCTGCCGGTGATCGAAAATGGCAAGGTTGTCGGCATTGTCACCAACCGCGACCTGCGCTTCGAGACCCGCCTGGACCAGACCGTCGGCTCCATCATGACCCCGCGCGAGCGTCTGATCACCGTCAAGGAAGGCGCCAGTATCGACGAGGCCCGCGAGTTGATGCACACCCACCGCCTGGAGCGCGTGTTGGTGATCAACGACGTCTGGGAGTTGAAGGGCCTGATCACGGTCAAGGACATCATCAAGACCAGCGAACACCCCAACGCCAATAAGGACAGCCAAGGCCGTCTGCGCGTTGGCGCGGCCGTCGGCACCGGCGGCGACACCGAAGAGCGCGTGATCGCGCTGGTGAAGGCCGGCGTGGACGTGATCGTGGTCGATACCGCCCACGGCCACAGCCAGGGCGTGATTGAGCGCGTGCGTTGGGTGAAAAAGAACTTCCCGCAAGTGGACGTGATCGGCGGCAACATCGCCACCGCCGCCGCCGCGATGGCGCTGGTTGACGCCGGCGCCGACGGCGTCAAGGTCGGCATCGGCCCCGGCTCCATCTGCACCACCCGCATCGTAGCCGGCGTGGGCGTGCCGCAGCTGACCGCCATCCACAACGTATCCGAGGCGCTGAAGGGCACCGGTGTGCCGATGATCGCCGACGGCGGCATTCGCTTCTCCGGAGACATCTCCAAGGCGCTGGCCGCAGGCGGCAACTGCGTGATGCTGGGCGGCATGTTCGCCGGCACCGAGGAAGCCCCGGGCGAGGTCGAGCTGTTCCAGGGCCGTTCCTACAAGTCCTACCGCGGCATGGGCAGCCTGGGCGCGATGAGCCAGGGCTCGTCCGACCGCTACTTCCAGGACAACGAAGGCAATGTGGAAAAGCTGGTGCCGGAAGGCATCGAAGGCCGCGTGCCGTACAAGGGCTCCATCGGCCAGGTGATCCACCAGTTGGTGGGCGGCCTGCGCTCCTCGATGGGCTACCTTGGCTGCGCCACCATCGCCGACATGCACGAGAAAGCGGAATTCGTGGAAATCACTTCCGCCGGCATCCAGGAATCCCACGTCCACGACGTGCAGATCACCAAGGAAGCGCCGAACTACCACGTATCCCGTTAAGACCCGACGTCGTCAGGCATCCTTTACGGCAAAACCCGCGCCAAACGGCGCGGGTTTTTTCATGGCCGAACCACAAGCGCGCTCAGAACGTGTTTACGATCTCGCGAGCTAAAGCGAGACAAGGCGAAAACGAGCGAAAAAGCGGAATGTACAAGTGGTACATGAGCATTTTGAGCTCGGTTTCAACGCCGTATCGCCGACGCGCAGCAGATCGTAAACAGGTTCTCAGACCAGCGACAACATCAGCCGAGTGCGCAAGGCGGTGGGCGGATTGTCGTAAGGCGAATTCAAATACTCTTCCACGCACGGCACCTCGCCGAGCTCGCGCCCGCTGCCGGGCAGCCAGTGCCGGTACAGCCAGGACCAAGCCGTGGACAGCTCCGCGTACGGTCCCTGATGCGTCACGCAAGCGTACTCTCCGGCGGGAATCTCCCCCCACTCAAACCCATCCGGCAGCGGCCGCTCCTGCCAGGAATCCGGCACCGTCACGCAGGCGATGGAACGCAGCTTGGCCTCCTCCGTCTGTTCCGTATCATCCAGATACATCCCGAATACGCGACCTGGCGCGTCGCCGACTGCGCAGCCCGGGCTGATGGCCTGCAAAGCGCCGAAGGCCTGGCCGATCTCCATATAACTGCCAATATGGCGGCGCATCAGCACCTTCAACCCCTTATCCTGCTTGAGCAATGTCACTTCATGCATAACGGTCTCCCAGTCTTGCCTAGAAATGAACGCTCTGCGCTGGCGATAGCGGCCCGGACTCTCGCCGTAAGCCCTGGCGAAGGCGCGGACGAAAGCCGCGGTGCCTCCATAGCCGGCGCGCGCCGCCACCCTAGACAAAGGGAGCGAGCCGCCGTCCAACTGCCCGGCCGCGCGATGCAGCAACAGCCGCTGCCGGGTCTCTCCCACCGTTTCGGCCATCAGGCCGCGATACACGCGGTGAAAGTGAAAGGGCGACAAGCAGGCCTCCTCCGCCAACCTTTCCAGCGGTACCGGCCCATCCAGATGGCGCCACAGGTAGTCCAGCACCCGCAGCATCCGCGACAAATACGGCGAATCCGGGCCGCCGTTGCGATAGAGCGTTCTCATGAAGTGAGCTTATCCCGCATCAATTGATTCGTTTTGCTGAGTTGGCTGTTGCAGCAGCAGCCATTGCATGCTCTGGCACAACTCCACCACGAAATCCCACACCACGCGGTAGCGCAGCGTGCGTCGGATGTCGCTGCGGCCGCTGATCCAGTAAGAGCGGATGATGCGCAGCTCCGGCAGCAACTGACGCAGCCGCGCGTCGTCGTAGGTCAGATAATACGGCAACACCGCGATGCCGCCATCGGCCAGCGCCGCCTGCTGCTGGCCCACCACGCTGGTGCAGCGCAGATGAATCAGCGGGTTGCGGCACAGGCCGCGGTGAAACATCAGCTCGCGCGAGAACAGCAAATCGTCGACATAACCGACGATGGGATGCCCGGCCAGGTCCTCGCGCTCGCGGATGGGCTCATGCCCGTCCAGATAGGCCGGCGTCGCGTACAGGCCCAGGCAGTAATCAGTCAACTTGCGCGTCACCACCATATTGGCCTGTGGCCGCTCCAGCGCGATGGCGATGTCCACCTCGCGATTGGTGATGCTGACGAAACGCGGCACGGACACCAGATCAACCTCCAGCGCCGGATAGCTCGCCATCAGCCGCGGCAGGTGCCGCGATAGGAACAAGGAGCCCAAGCCTTCCGGCGCGCCCAAGCGCACTAGGCCGGCTACCTCCACATGCCCCACCCGCGCCTCGTCCTGCATCCGCGACGCGGTGTTTTCCAGTTGCTCGGCCAGCGGCAGCAGTTGCCGGCCGGCCGCGGTCAATTGATAGCCGTCCGGCTGCTGCACGAACAGCGGCTGGCCCAGCTGCCGCTCCAATTGTTCGATATGCCGGGCCACCGTCGCATGCGTGGTGCGCAGTTGCCGGGCCGCCGCCAGCAACTTGCCGCTGCGCTGCAAGGCCAGAAAATAACGGATGTCGTTCCAGTCGAACATCGCTCCCTCCCCCGCGTTTATGGTGCGCTTGCACACAAATATGACAAGCTTCAATTGCACCGCTGTTAGAAAACTAACAGCCATTGTTCCTCTCTGGCTATTCCCAGCAGGGTCCGGCTTGATCTTATATGGTGGCGATACAGACGTCATAGGAAAGCGCGGCATGCAGGCATTGGCGGACACATTCGACTACATCATCGTCGGCGCGGGCAGCGCCGGTTGCCTGCTGGCCAACCGCCTGTCGCTCAATCCGCGGCACCGCGTGCTGCTGCTGGAGGCCGGCGGCGAGGACAATTATCCGTGGATACACATCCCGGTGGGCTACCTCTACTGCATCGGCAATCCGCGCACCGACTGGTGCCTGCGCACCGCGCCCGAAGCCGGCCTGGGCGGGCGCAGCCTCAACTACCCGCGCGGCAAGGTGCTGGGCGGCTGTTCCTCGATCAACGGCATGATCTATATGCGCGGCCAGGCCGCGGACTACGACGGCTGGGCGGCGCAGGGCTGCCCCGGCTGGAGCTGGGACGAGGTGCTGCCGGACTTCCTGCGCATGGAGGACCACTTCGACAGCGCCCGCGCCCAGCACGGCCACGGCGGCGAATGGCGGGTGGAACGGCAGCGGCTGTCCTGGGAGATCCTGGACGCTTTCCGCGACGCGGCGGAACAGAGCGGCATCGCCCCGGTGGACGACTTCAACCGCGGGGACAACGCCGGCTGCGGCTATTTTGAAGTCAACCAGCGCGGCGGGCTGCGCTGGAATACCGCCAAGGCCTTTCTGCGGCCCGCGCGCCAGCGCCCCAATCTCACCGTACTGACCCATGCCGAGGCGGAAACCCTGCTGCTGGAGGACGGCCGCGCCGCCGGTATGGCATTCCTGCAACAGCGGCAGCGCTGGCAAGCACGCTGCCGCGGCGAAATCATCCTGGCCGCCGGCGCGGTCGGCTCCCCGCTTTTGTTGCAGCGCAGCGGCATCGGTCCCGCCGCGCTGCTGCAAGAACACGGCGTCGCCGTGCGCCATTCGCTGCCCGGCGTCGGCGCCAATCTGCAAGACCATCTGCAACTGCGCATGGTGTTCAAGGTCAGCGGCGCCCGCACGCTGAACCAGCTGGCCAATAGCTGGACCGGCAAGCTGGCCATGGGCTGGGAATACCTGTGGCGGCGCAGCGGCCCGCTGGCGATGGCCCCCAGCCAGTTGGGCGCCTTCGCCAAATCCGATGTGGAGCAGCCGCGCGCCAATCTGGAATACCACGTGCAACCGCTGTCGCTGGAACGCTTCGGCGAACCGCTGCACCCCTTCCCCGCCTTCACCGCCTCGGTGTGCGACCTGCGCCCCCTCAGCCGCGGCCGGGTCGCCATCGGCGGCGCGGGGCTGGACGCCTCCCCGCTGATCCAGCCCAACTACCTCAGCCATCCGCGGGACCGCGCCGTCGCGGTGGCCGCGCTGCGGCTGACCCGGCGCATCGTCGCCGCGCCGGCGCTGGCGCGCTACAGCCCGGAAGAATACCTGCCCGGCCTCGCCGCCCAGAGCGACGAGGAGCTTGCCGCCGCCGCCGGCCGCATCGGCACCACCATTTTCCATCCGGTAGGCACCTGCAAAATGGGACAGGATACCGATGCGGTGGTCGATGCCAGACTGCGCGTTCACGGACTATCCGGATTGAGAGTGGCGGACGCCTCCATCATGCCCGCCATCACCTCGGGCAACACCAACTCGCCCACGCTGATGATCGCGGAAAAAGCCGCCCGCATGATTTTGCAAGACCGCGCCGCGCCGGACTGAGCGGCCCCGCGCAACATCGTACCCACCCAAACAGAGGAAGCCCACTTCCCGACCCACAACTTGTCGCAAAGCCACACCAAGAGGAGACAGCACCATGAGCAGCACCCTGACGCCCGCCGCCACGGCGGGACACACGATCAGCAGCTCCGAGCGCAAAGTGATCTTCGCCTCGTCGCTGGGCACCGTTTTCGAGTGGTACGACTTTTTCCTGTACGGCGCGCTGGCCGCGGTGATCAGCAAACAGTTCTTCGCCGGCGTCAATGAAACCACCGCCTTCATCTTCGCGCTGATGACCTTCGCCGCCGGCTTCCTGGTACGGCCGTTCGGCGCGCTG
Source organism: Chromobacterium fluminis (assembly GCF_011602385.1). Lineage (NCBI taxonomy): Bacteria > Pseudomonadati > Pseudomonadota > Betaproteobacteria > Neisseriales > Chromobacteriaceae > Chromobacterium > Chromobacterium fluminis. The sequence goes on from NZ_JAAOMA010000012.1 coordinate 117,947, forward strand.
CTGTTCGGCCGGCTGGGCGACATGATAGGCCGCAAATACACCTTTCTCGCCACCATTCTGATCATGGGCGTCTCCACCTTTCTGGTGGGCCTGCTGCCCGGCTACGCCAGCATAGGCATCGCCGCGCCCATCTTGCTGGTGGTGCTGCGCATGTTGCAGGGCCTGGCGATAGGCGGCGAATACGGCGGCGCGGCCATCTACGTGGCCGAACACGCGCCGGACCACAAACGCGGCGCCTACACCAGCTGGATCCAGGTCACCGCCACCGCCGGCCTGCTGCTGTCCCTGCTGGTGATCCTGGCCTGCCGCAAGCTCACCGGCCCGGCCTTTGACGACTGGGGCTGGCGCTTGCCCTTCCTGCTGTCGCTGGCGCTGCTGGCCATCTCCACCTGGATCCGGTTGTCGATGCATGAGTCGCCGGCCTTCCTCAAAATGAAGGCCGAAGGCAAACACTCCAAGGCGCCGCTGACCGAATCCTTCACCAACTGGAAGAACCTGCGCATCGTGCTCACCGCCCTGTTCGGCATCAACGGCGGCCAGGCGGTCACCTTCTACTGCGCGCAGTTCTATTCGCTGTTCTTCCTCACCCAGATTCTCAAGGTCGACTCGCAAATCGCCACCCAGCTGCTGGTGGCCTCCCTGGTAATCGCCGCGCCGCTATTCCTGTACTTCGGCTACCTGTCCGACCGCATCGGCCGCAAACCGGTGATGTTGACCGGCCTGCTGCTGGCGGCCTTGCTGACCTTTCCCGCCTTCAAATGGCTGACCGCCTACGCCAGCCCGGACATCGCCAACGCCGCGCGCCAGTCGCCGGTGGTGGTGGTGGCGGACCCAGCCAGCTGCCGCTTCCAGTTCGACCCGGTGGGCAAGGCCAAGCTCAACACTAGCTGCGACCAGGCCAAGGCCCTGCTGGCCAAGAACGGCGTGCCCTACCAACGCGAGGCGGCGTCCGCCGGCGGCGAAACCCGGATCAAGGTGGGCGAGCAGACGCTGACCGGCTTCGACAAGACCGCGCTGCTGGCCGCGCTGAAACAGGCCGGCTACCCGGACAAGGCCGATCCGGACAAGATCAACTACCCGATGGTGGTGGCGGTGCTGGTGCTGCTCAGCCTGATCGCCGCCATGGTCTACGGCCCGCTGGCCGCTACCATGGTAGAACTGTTCCCCACCCGCATCCGCTACACCTCGATGTCGCTGCCCTACCATATCGGCAACGGCTGGATAGGCGGCCTGTTCCCCACCGTGGCGTTCTCGCTGGTGGTTTACACCGGCGACATCCTCTACGGCCTGTGGTACCCGGTCATCGTCTACAGCGTCAGCTTCGTGGTCTGCCTGCTGGGCTTGAAGGAGACTCATAAGGCCGACATCCATCAATAAGACTCGCTAACAAAACCCCTGATCCTGCGTTGCGCCTCCTTGTCGTACTATTTGTACTGCCTGCGTCGGCGCGCCTTGGCTCAGGTACGCTGCGCGGTTTTGTTAGTGACTCTAAGCGCCCTTCCCACGCACACGGCGGACCTCCCGGTTCGCCGTGTTTCTGGTTAGACTGGGGCTTTCGTCCCACCGCCCGCGCCGCCATGCCGATTCAACGCCTCAGCCAGTCCGAAACCCTGACCCTCAACCGCCACCGCTATCACCTGCGCCGCTGGGGCCCTAGCGACGCGCCGCTGCTGGTGCTGCTGCACGGATGGATGGACAGCTCCGCCACCTTCCAATTCCTGGTGGACGCGCTGCCGGACGGCTGGCAAGTGGCGGCGCCGGACTGGCGCGGCTTCGGCGACAGCGACTGGAACGACGGCAGCTACTACTTTCCCGACTACCTGGCCGACCTCGACGCGCTGCTGGACGCGCTGTCGCCGCAACAGCCGGTCAAGTTGTTGGGCCACAGCATGGGCGCCATGGTCGCCGGCATCTACGCCGGCATTCGCCCCGAGCGCATAGAAAAGCTGGTGCTGGCCGAAGGCTTCGGCCTGGCCGCCACCAAGCCGGCGGAAGCGCCGGGCCGCTACGCGCGCTGGCTGCGCGAAACCCGCGCCGCGCCCGAGTTCGGCGACTTGCAATCGCTGGACGCCGTCGCCGCCAAGCTGCTGGAGCGCAACCCAAAACTGATGCCGGAGCGAGCTCAATGGCTGGCGCGCGAACTGACCCGGCAGCGGGAAGACGGCCTCTACTACCGAGCCGATCCGCGCCACAAAATGGTCAACCCGGTCCTCTACCGGCTGGAAGAAGCGATGGCTTGCTGGCAGCGCATCAGCGCGCCGGTGCTGTGGGCGCTGGGCGGCGACACCGACGATCACCCGCTGGCCAAGAGCGTGGCAGCCAGCATGGCGCAGCGGCGCGCCTGCTTCGCCCAACTCCAGGAAACCGTGATCGCCGACGCCGGCCACATGCTGCAATGGGAACAGCCGGAAACGCTAGCGGCGGCGATCCACGCCTTTTTCAGCCAACCCCAATAAGAACCGCTCACAAAACCTCGCAGAGAACCTGAGCCAAGGCGCGCCGACGCAGGCAGTACGAGTAGTACGACAAGGAGGCGCAACGCAGGATCAGGGGTTTTGTTAGCGGGTCTAAAAAAAGCGCGGCCAAGCCGCGCTTTTCATGGCTTCCTACCAAATCAAACACCTAAATAACGCCTCTCCAGGTGCGCCTTGAAGTGCGCCGGGTTCAGCGTCTCGCCCGTGGCGCGACGCACCAGCTCGTCCGTGCTCCAACGGCTGCCCTGGCTCCAGATATTGGCGTTCAGCCAATTGAAGATGGGCTCCAGATTGCCGGCCGCCACCTTAGCGTCCAGCTCCGGCTCAGCGCGGCGCAGGCTGGCGAAATACTGCGCCGCGTACATCGCGCCCAGCGTGTAGCTGGGGAAATAGCCAAAGCCTCCGTCGGTCCAGTGGATGTCCTGCATGCAGCCATTGGTGTAATTGCCGCGGGTGTCCACGCCCAGGTAGGCCATCATCTTCTCGTCCCACAGCGCCGGAATGTCCTCGGCCTCGATCTCGCCGTCCATCAGCGCGCGCTCGATCTCGAAACGCAGGATCACATGCGCCGGATAGCACAATTCGTCCGCGTCCACGCGGATGTAACCCGGTTGCACCCGGCTGTACAAGCGCTGCAGATTATCCAGCGCAAACGCCGGCTGCTCGCCGAAATGGCTGCGGATCAACGGCGCGATCAATTGCAGGAAAGCCGGACTGCGGCCCAGTTGCATCTCAAAGGACAGGCTCTGGCTTTCATGGATACCCATGGAACGCGCGCGGCCCAGCGGCTGCTCCAACCAGTCCTTGGGCAGGTTCTGCTCGTAACGCGCGTGGCCGGTTTCGTGGACGATGCCCATCAGGCTCTGGACGAAATCATCGTCGCGGTAGCGGGTGGTGATGCGCACATCCTCCGGCACCCCGCCGCAGAAGGGATGGCTGCTGACATCCAGCCGGCCGCCGTCGAAGTCGAAGCGCAGCAGCTTCATCGCCTCCACGCCCAGCGCGCGCTGCTGCGCCACCGCGAACGGCCCCACCGGCTCGATCACCGTTTCCGACGCCTGCTTGGCGCGCGCGCGGTCGATCAGGCCCGGCAGCCAGGACTTCACCTCGGTGAAAATGCGCTCGATCTCCGCGCTCTTCATCCCCGGCTCGTACTTGTCCATCAACGCGTCGTAACGGCTGCCGCCGCTGGCCTCGGCCAGCAAGCGACCCTCCTCGCGCGACAGTTTGACCACCTCGCGCAGGTTTTCCAGAAAGCCCTTCCAGTCATTGGCCGGGCGCTGGCTGCGCCAGGCGTGCTCGCAGCGCGCGCCGGCCAGGGTCTTGGCCTCCACCAGCTCCGCCGGCAGCAGATTGGCCTGCGCCCATTCGCGGCGCATCTCACGCAGATTGGCGCGTTGCAGCTCGTCCAGGTTTTCCTGTTCCGCCGCGTCCAGCTGCTCCTTCAGCTGCGGCGCGGTGATGATGCCGTGAGTCAGCACCCCCAGCTCCGCCAGCGCGGCGGCACGGGCGTCGTTGCCCTTGCTCGGCATCATCGCCGCCTGGTCCCAGCCGGCGATGGCGCCGAGGTGGCTAAAGCGGTGCAGGCGGGCGAAAGTGTGGGTTAAAGCCTGGTAGGCGGATGTGTGTGTCATCTTGTCTCCTCATCTAGTCGTAAAAGCATGATGCCATCAGACTATTTGATCTGACAACTTCCGCCCCAAAACCCGCCAAAGCCGCGTATTGACAAGGATTTTGATTTTGTACATTATCAAAACCCCATGACTAGCATGAGGTAAAATCATGCCATCCATCGCCGCCCAACTCTTTCTCGCCTACCAGGACCGCGACTGGGAACGCGCGCGCCGCCTACTGCGCGACGACGCCGTGATGCTGTGGCACTGCAGCGGCGAGTGCTTTCGCGGCGCGGACGCCATCGTCCACGTCAACCGCGTTTATCCGGAGGGCTGGAGCATACGCCTGCTGCAGGACAATCTGCTAGCCGACGGCCGCTGGCACGTGGTGGCTCAGGTAGACCACGGCACGGCGCGCTACTTCGCCAATTCCCTGTTCACGCTGGAACACGGGCTGATCAGCCAGATCGAGGAATACTGGGCCAGCGCCGAAGCGCCGCCGGCCTGGCGCGCGGGCTTGCCGGGCCGGGCCAGGCTGGAAGCCGCGCAGCCGGCTTGAGGCTACGGCGGTGGAAGCATCTGGAATGGAATAGCAAACCGGTCAGTCCGCCTCAAGCCGCCGGCTGGCCGGCGTTGCGCGCCTGGGCTTGCGGGAATTGATGCCAGTAATAGAAGTACTCGCGCACCAGCAGCAGAAAGGTGTTTTTCAGCTCCGCCTCGCGCAGATGCAGCAGCACCGCGTCCACCATCATGCGGAAGCTGTCGCCCTGAATGGGCTGGCCGTCCAATAGATAGAGCAGGGATTTGAGCAGGCGCTCGCGCAGATGGATGTCCGGCTCGGACATGCCGTCCTCGAACAGCTTGCCCAAGTAAAGACCCAGCGACGGCGGAAAGCGGGAAAAGCCGTCGCTCTCCATCCGCATCAGCAAGCCTTCCCAGTCCGTCTCCAGCCACACCCGCACATTACGCACCGAAAAGCCGCTGCGCGCGGTGATTTCCACCACTTTCTTGGTATCGCCCAGCCAGAAGTAATAGAACTCGCGGGTACAGGTCAGCGCCAGCACCTGTTCATCCGGCGCACAGGCCTGCAACAAACGCTCGCAAGGGACGCGAAAGCCTTCCGCGCTGCGCTCGACGCCATCCAGCCAGGGCAACATCTGCTCCAAAATGCGACGCCTCTCGTCGATCACCTGGGCCGGCGCGCCCTGACGCGCCAGCAATCGCATATAAGCCTCCAGCGCCGCCTTCAAATCGCTCATGCCCTTTCCCCAGCCCTCCCGTAAGCCGTTTCGGTCTTACCCTTCCCCTCGCCGCTCGCGCTCTTCGGCACAGCCGGCGGACTGTTCTTATTTTCGGACAGAAATGTTGCAGACTCCAGACGGGATTCGCGGCGACGTCGGCGTTCTTCCAAACGCGGCGGACTGGAAACAGCTTTTCAGGTCGGCGTCAGGCTCAAACGCAAATCCGCCCCCACCATCCGCGCGTCGCGGATGTTCAGCTTCTGCTTGTCGGCCAGGTCTTCCAACGGCGGCCAGGCGAACAGGCCGCGCGCGGCGTCGCCGGCCAGCGACGGCGCCAGATAAAGCACGATCTCGTCCACCAGCCCGGCGCGCAGCAGCGCGCCGTTGAGGCCGGCGCCCGCTTCCACCATCAGCATATTGACGCCGCGCTGAGCCAGGGACGCCAGCAAGGCCGGCAGATTGGCATGGCCGTCGGCCTGCCGCGGCAAGGTCAGTATCTCCGCGCCGGCGCGATAAGGCCCCAGGCGCTCTTCCTCATGGTCGCAGGTGGCCAGCAAAGTGCTTCCGTCCTGGTAGATGCGCTGCGTCGGCTCGGTTCGCAGATCGCTGTCCAGCACCACGCGCAGCGGCTGGCGCTCGCAGGGGACTTCTCGCACCGTCAGTTGCGGATTGTCGGCCAGCACGGTGCCGCTGCCGGTGAGCACCGCGCAATGTTCGGCGCGCAAACGGTGCACATCGCGTCGCGCCTCCGGGCCGGTGATCCACTGGCTGCGGCCGTTGAGCAAGGCGGTCTTGCCGTCCAGGGTGGCGGCGGCCTTGAGCATGACCCACGGGCGGCCGCGCTCAACTCTGGACAGGAAGCCGCGATGCACTTGCCGCGCCTCCGCCTCCATCAGCCCGGCGTCGGCGTCTACGCCGGCGGCCCGCAATATGGCCAACCCGCGGCCGGACACTTCGTGGTAGGGGTCTACCATCGCCGCCGCCACCCGGGCCACGCCCTCGTCGATCAAACGCCGCGCGCAAGGCGGGGTGCGACCGTGGTGGCTGCATGGTTCCAGCGTGACGTAGGCGGTGGCGCCGCGCGGGGACAGGCCGCGCGACAGGCAGTCCTTGATCGCCTGGATTTCCGCGTGATCGCCACCCACTTGCAGGGTGGCTCCCTCTCCGATCACCGCGCCGTCGCGCACCAACACGCAGCCCACACCCGGATTGGGCGCGGCGCGGCGGGTAGCCGCGGCGGCCAGCCGCAGCGCTTGCTGCATGTAACGATGGTCATCGGCGGAGTCGTTCATGTTTCATTGCTTCCATTCATGAGCCAACAAGCTGTACTGCCTGGCGTCGCAGTAGCGGCCTTGCAGCAGCAGGTATTCACGCAGCACGCCTTCGTAGCGGAAGCCCAGCCGCTCCGCCACCGCGCAGCTGCGGTGATTGTCCGCCGCCGCGTCTATCGCCACCCGGTGCAGGCCCAGCGGGCCGAAAGCTTCGGTCAGCAGTTGCGTCAGCGCCGCCTGCATCACGCCCTGCCCCACCTGGCGGCGGTCCAGCCAATAGCCGACGAAGGCATGGCGGTTCAAGGCGTCGATGGCGTGCAGATCGCAAACGCCGGCCAGCGCGCCATCTCGCAACACCAGCCAAGTATAGGCGGTGCCGGCCTGGCGGCTGGCGGCGGCGGACTGCAGGAAGGCGCGGGAGTCGGACTCGGAGCGGGTCAGCGGCTCCCACGGCATCCACGGCCGCAGCGCATCGCGGTTGGCGTTGATCAAGGCGAACAGCGCCGGCGCGTCGGACAGCTCCGGCGCGCTCAGCGAAACATGGGTAGGCAGGGGTTCAGGCATGCAGGCACCCGCGATGACGGAAGAATGGAGCAGTCTACTCCAGCCTCCCGCCGGGCGGTCAATGCGAAGACTTCTGGATTTCCTTGATCGCGTCGGAAAACTCGGACACGTCCTGAAAGCTGCGGTAGACCGAGGCGAAACGCACATAGGCCACCTTGTCCAGACGCGCCAGTTCGTTCATCACCATTTCGCCGATCTCGCGGCTGGACACTTCGCGCTCGCCCAGTTGCAGCAGCTTGTGACAGATGCGGTCTATCGCTTCGTCCACCAGCGCGGTGGGCACCGGGCGCTTGTGCAGCGCGCGCAGGAAGCTGGTGCGCACTTTCTCGATGTCGAATTCCGAACGATGGCCGGCGGTTTTCACCACCTGCGGCATGCGCACGTCGGCGGTTTCAAAAGTCGTGAAACGCTTCTCGCACACCGGGCAGCGCCGCCGCCGCCGGATGCTGCTGCCGTCCTCACTGACGCGGGAGTCGATTACCTGAGTATCGGCATTGCCGCAGAACGCGCATTTCATGACTTAATCCTAAGGGTTCCAATGTAGGGATGTTATCAGCAATGCGCAGTCAAGTTAATGCCGCTATCGCCCGCCCATGAAAAAGACGCCCCTGAGGGCGTCTTTCAGCGACCAAGACCAGCTTGGCTTATTTGGCGTACACCGGGAAACGGTGACACAGCGCGGTGGCTTGCTCCGCTACGCGGGCGATCAGCGCGTCGTCGTTCGGGTTGTCCAGCACGTCCGCCACCAAGTTGGCCACCTGGATGGCTTCGGCTTCCTTGAAGCCACGGGTGGTGATGGCCGGGGAGCCGATGCGGATGCCTGAGGTCACGAACGGGGTTTCCGGATCATTCGGAATCGCGTTCTTGTTCACGGTGATGTGAGCGCGGCCCAGCAGCGCGTCGGCGGCCTTGCCGGTCAGGCCCTTGGCGCGCAGGTCCACCAGGAACACATGGCTCTCGGTGCGGCCGGACACGATGCGCACGCCGCGCTCGCCCAGGGTCTTGGCCATGATGGCGGCGTTCTTCAGCACTTGTTCCTGATACACCTTGAACTCGGGCAGCAGCGCTTCCTTGAAGGCCACGGCCTTGGCGGCGATCACGTGCTCCAGCGGGCCGCCTTGCAGGGTCGGGAACACATTGCTGTTGATGCTCTTCTCGAACTCGGCCTTGGCCAGGATGATGCCGCCGCGCGGACCGCGCAGGGTCTTGTGGGTGGTCGAGGTCACGAAGTCGGCGAACGGCACCGGGTTCGGGTAAACGCCGGCGGCGATCAGACCGGCGTAATGCGCCATGTCCACCATGAAGTAAGCGCCGCACTTCTTGGCGATCTGACCCATGCGCTCGAAGTCGAAGCGCAGCGCGTAAGCGGAAGCGCCGCCGATGATCAGCTTGGGCTTGGTTTCCATCGCTACGCGTTCCATGTCGTCGTAGTCGATTTCTTCCTTGTCGTTCAGGCCGTAAGCAACGATGTTGAACATCTTGCCGGACAGGTTGGCCGGGGAGCCGTGGGTCAGGTGGCCGCCATGGCCCAGGTTCATGCCCATCACGGTGTCGCCTGGCTTCAGGATGGAGAAGTACACCGCCTGGTTGGCCTGGCTGCCGGAGTGCGGCTGTACGTTGGCGTATTCCGCGCCGAACAGCTGCTTGACGCGGTCGATGGCGAGCTGTTCCACCACGTCCACATGTTCGCAACCGCCGTAGAAGCGCTTGCCCGGGTAGCCTTCGGCGTACTTATTGGTCAGTTGGGAGCCCTGGGCTTCCATCACCGCGGGGCTGGTGTAGTTTTCCGAGGCGATCAACTCGATGTGATCTTCCTGGCGTTGACACTCGGCCGCAATGGCGGCGGCGAGTTCGGGGTCGAATTTGGCAATCGTCTGGTCAGCAGCGAACATCTTTGACTCATCCATCAAAGGGTTAACGATGCGGGCATTCTACACGAAATGCCGGAGCGAAATCCTTAACGTGAAGCAATTGTCGCGGGGGAAAATCCGCCCCGCCGCGCATTCAAGGCAGGGTGTAATCGAAGTCGTAAAAATGCTCGCCGGCGGTGATCGTGATGCGCAGGCAGCCGCTGATGCCGCTCAGTTCACCGGTTCCGGAATCCGGCGTCACCATGATGGCTTGCTCGGCAGTTCCGCGCGTCGTCGTGGCGCTGTGCTGCAGCACAAAGCCACCCTTGCGGCCATGCAGGCTGCCCTGCACCCACTCCATGGCGACATAGCCGGCCGAACCCGGCTCCGCGCTGCGAAAGCTCAGCATCTCGCCCTGGCTGACCGCGTCCAGGTCGCCATGGAAACGCTTGTCCAGCGACAGGCGGCCAAGACCGCTGGAGGCGGCGGTCTCGCTCAATGGCTCCGGGGCGAGCTTGACGTCGAAACGGCCGCTGGCGATGGGTTTCATTATGTCTCCTCAAGGTTGGCGCCGCCTCGGCGCGGCAAGCCATCGTCATGATAGCGCATGGCGCTCGCCGATAAACCTCGTTCTACTCATAGGCGCGCGCCCTCCCGAACAAGAGCCTTATAAGAAAAGGGGGCAATAGCCCCCTTTCCGTCACTCCCGGCTATCCACCAAAATCAGCTCGGCGTCTTCGCTGGCGACGATGCGCAACAGCGCCTCGTCCTTAATCGCCGCGCCGTCGCGGGCTTGCAGCCCCACGCCGTTGACTTCCGCCCGGCCGCGGGCCAGCACCAGGTAGCCGCGGCGCTCCGCGCCCAGCGGATAGTCCGCGCTTTCGCCGGCTTTGAGGGTGGCGCCCAGCACGCGGGCGTCGGCGCGGATGGGCAAGGCCTGATCGTCGCCGTCCATGCCGCTGGCCAGCGCGATGAAGGCGCCGGAGCGGTCCGCCTTGGGAAAGGGCTTGCTACCCCAGGACGGGTCCCCGCCGCGTCGCTCCGGCATGATCCAGATCTGGAAGATGCGGGTGTCGACGGCTTCCAGATTGTATTCGGAATGCACGATGCCGCGGCCGGCGCTCATCACTTGCACGTCGCCGGCCTCGGTGCGGCCCTGGTTGCCCAGATTGTCGCGGTGGCTGATCGCGCCTTCGCGGACATAGGTGACGATTTCCATGTCCGCGTGCGGATGCGGCGGGAAGCCGGTGCCCGGCGCGATGACGTCGTCGTTCCATACCCGCAGCGCGCCCCAGTGCATGCGCGCCGGGTCGTGGTATTCGGCAAAGGAGAAATGGTGCTTGGCGTCCAGCCTGCCATGATGGGCGCCGCCCAAGGCGGCGAAGGGACGATGCTCGATCATATGGTCCTCCAATATTGTGGCGAGGCGCCGCCTGCGCGGCGACGCGTCCGATGCAGCCACTATACGCAGCGGGCCAGGGGCTGATAAGCCGAGGGATCGAATAGCATTCTTTCCATTTTTGATGCAATCAATGCGCCATACTGATTTTTGAACGCTAAAATTGGAATCAATCTATCCAACTCCTGCCTATTTATGAAACGACTGCCCGACCTGGAAGCCTGGGCGATTTTCGCCAAGGTGGCGGAATGCGGCTCCTTCGCGCGCGCCGCCGCGGAGCTAACGCTGTCCCAAGCCACGGTGTCCAAGGCCATCACGCGCCTGGAAGCCCGGATGAAGACCATGCTGTTGCACCGCAGCTCGCGGCGGCTGTCCTTGACCGAGGCCGGCCACGCCGCGCTGGAGCGGGCCAGCCGCATCCTGGCGGAGGGCGAGGCGGTGGAGGCGGACATCGCTGAACACTCCACCAGCTTGCGCGGGCCGGTGCGGGTGACCGCGCCAATGTCCTTTGGCTTGTCCCATCTGGCGCCTCTGCTGCCGGAGTTCATGGCGCGGCATCCGGAAGTGGAGCTGGATTTCCATTTCAGCGACGAACAGGTGGATCTGGTGGCCAAACGGCTGGACCTGGCGCTGCGCATCGCCTCGCTGGCCGATTCCAGCCTGCTGGCCCGCCGCCTGTGCGCGGTGCGCATCCTTCTCGTGGGCTCGCCGGCGTATTTCGCACGCCACGGCCGGCCTCGCCATCCCCGCGAGCTGGCCGAACACCGCGCGCTGTTGTACAGCAACGCGCCTGGCGGCCAGTTCTGGCGCTTCCGCCACACGGATGAAGGCGAGTTCGCGCTGGAAATGCCCTCGCCGCTGCGGGTCAACAACGCCGAGGCGTTGACGCCGGCTCTGCGCGCCGGCCTGGGCCTGGCGCTGCAGCCGGAATTCCTGGCCTGGCGAGACTTGCAGGCCGGCGAACTGGAAACCGTGATGATGGATTGGCAGGTGGACCCGATCGCACTCTATATCCTGACGCCGCCGGGCCGCAGCCGGCCGGCGCGGGTACAGGCCTTGATCGACTATCTGGCGGCGCGGCTGGCCGTCGCGCCGTGGGCGTGGGCGCGGCCGCAGCCGGAGGCGGAACGCTGAAGCCCCATGACAAAGCCCCGCTCAGGGCGGGGCTGGACCATTGAACAATGGCGGGACGAGGCTTACAAATCGTCGGCGGTGAAGAACAGGGGCACGCCATCCTTGCTGTCTGGATGCAGTTCCGGCAGCACATGCACCTCGCGCACATGGCATTCCGCCATCAATTCGCGGAAGCTTTCCTCGATCAACTGCACATTGTCCAATGCTGCCAGCGGCCAGACGAAGGCTTCCCAATTGCGCTCGTCGCCTTCTGCGGACAGAGTGATGTGCAACTCGCCGTTGTCGTGAGCGGACAGGATGGCCACCGGCTCCTTGTTCAGTTCCCGCAGCCTGCGGATCTGGCTGCTGGCGAACACCTGCATCGCCACCTCGAAGCGAGCGTAGTTGCCGGCCACCATGGCCTGCATCGCCGGCATCGGCGGGCGGGCGATGGGGAACAGCGTCACGCCCTCGGCTTTCAATTGCTCCCCCAGGAATTTCATCAGCGGCATGCCCCAAGCGCCCACCGCGCCGCCCAGGCGCAGCGGCGGCTCAGCGCCTTCCGGCTGGATCGCGACGCCCAGCAGGTAGCGCAGGAACACGCCCTCTTCCTTCACCGTGATCGGCGCCGGCTGTTGCGGCAACAGCGCGCGCGCATGGGCAGGATCGCGGGACAGCTTATAGAGTTGGGCGGAATCCAAGCCCACCACGCTGTCCGGATGCAATAACGCGCCGCCCAGGGCGACGTCGGCGTCGGCGGCGAACACGCCGTGTTCGCGCAGCAACTGGTTCAGGCCGGCCGCGTCGGCAATCTCGCCGGGCAGCGTGGTCTGGCTCTTGCTGCCTGCCACCAACACCAGCGGCATGGCGAAGACGATGGCGCGGCCGCCGCCGGCGTTTTCCACCGCGTCGCGCAGCGCGTCCCACACCAATTGATAGCATTGCTGAGACGGTACCATGGCCAGCGCCACCGAAATGGACAGCAGTTCGCCGCGCGCCAGCATCTCGGCCATCGCATCGCGCACCGCGGAGAACCACATTTCCCGATCGGACTCGGTCTTGGCGTTCAGCGCCGACTGGGCGTTGTGAATCAGCATATTGGTCAGCGCCACTTGCGGGTGGTACTGGCGAGGATCGGGAAGGGTGTGGCGTACGGCGTCCATGAAGGGGAATCCTGCGGCAATCGGAAAACCGCTATTTTGGCACAGCTGCGACGGCCATGGTGCGCCGCGACAGCGGCGGCCTCGGCCGCGATGTACCAGATGCGCGACAGAAAATTATAATTTCACACATTTGCGAAAAACAACATGTTGACACTCGATACCGCAATCTGGATAATTCGTTCTCGTTGAGATGCAGCAATTGCTTCTTGATAGTTTCTCCTCTATTTCTCCTTTGTAGACTTGGCGCGGACCTAACGGTACCGCGCATTTTTTTTTGCCTTTCCCCCGCACCTCTCCATGCTAAGCAAACGCTAAGCTTCTGTTAAATCAATAAAATTATTAAAATCCATGTAGACAGGGAACTGGCCTGCCGGCGCCGATCAACCTCTCCATTTTCTGCTTCTCCCCCATCTCTCCCCTACCCCGGCCCATCTATGCCCCATCCCAAAGAATGCCATTTAGATTTAAATAAACCAATCTTATGATTAATAGCATTAGAACAGATTTCGTTTGTGAAAATTTAGGAAAACAAATAGGATGGAACTGTTGGATTCGAAAACAAATGAACAAGACTAAGATGCCGCCGGCAACAGGGAGGCTGGGGACAGTCCAGGCCGCGCCAGTGGAAAGCGGCGGCGGGCGAATGAGGAGCAGATGGTTGCAGCGCCCCAAAAAACAATGGGCCGCACGACAAAAACCACACGGCCCGAATCCTATCCGGAAACCGGTTAAGGAAATATGACAAATATCAATGGCGGTCTATCTGCCGCGCCGGGCCTTATCCCCAACTCTTCCTCGCACTTCTCTCGCCAAGTAGGCCCGCTTGTCTTCCCCCGCCATGTCATCCACGGACCAGCCTTGCCATGATGGCCTTAGAACCTGTTTACGATCTGCTGCGCGTCGTGAAACGTGGCTCGGTGAGTGCCGCTTCGAAATGCTCATGTACCACTTGTACATTCCGCTTTCTCAGCCGTTTTCGCCTTGTCTCGCCTTAGCTCGCAAGATCGTAAACAGGCTCTTAGATGCTGCGGCTTGACCCATTGCTCATGAGGGAGTGGGGGCAGACCATGAACGGTGTCCAAAGAAAAAGGAAAGTGAGACCATCACCACTATTAACCCTATATTTATTGAGGTTATATGGATACTTTTCTATTTTCAGACAAGCAAGCGACCTTGTGGCGCACCGCGACACAGTGGCTTAGCCTCGCCCTGCTACCCAGCGCAGTCTTGGCTTACTCCTGCTCACCGGCCAGCGGCGGCGCCCAAGCTATCAACGTCAACTTTACCCAAAGCCTGAACAACGCCAGCGCCAACACCCTCTACCCTGGCATCAAGACCAACTGGCTAAAAGACTACTCTCTGAGAGCGAGCTGTGACGCCTGCCCAATAAGAACCACGGTCAGCTACAGGCAATACTATGAAACCGTGATGAATTCCAGGCTTACGAATAGAGAGACTCGAACAGTCGATGGTAAAGCGGTAAACTTTTATCGCCTCCCTGACATTGACGCGGTGAAGATCGCCGCTGAACTACATATACCGGGAGGAACCAACTATGTGGCAGTCCCGTTTTCCTCTCAGGCTGAGGACGGTAGCGGGCATGACGTGAAGTGGTGTAATCCGGGAGTTGCCCTGTCAAGCCATTTTTCAGTTGGGCGCACAGGAAAAATCCATTTATTGCTGACACAGCCCTTTGTCGGCAGCCTGAGCATCCCCCTTACCAAGCTGTTTGACATCCATGGCCGCATAGACAGCGCCAATTATTCTCCCCAACGCGGAAAAGCCATTGCCACTGTGAGTTTAAGCGGCACGGTCACCGTGCCGCAAAACTGCCAACTGACCGCCGGCCAAATCACCACCTTTGATTTTGGCGCGCTGTCGCCGCAACAGCTAGCCAGGCCCGGCGAGCCGGGCCAACACGCGATCCAACGTCGCTTCACCATCCAGTGCACCAATCCCGCCGCCGGAAAAATCGAGCTGTCGCTGGAGTCAGCCTCCCCTCCCGCTGCGCCGCACTACCTGATAAG
>NZ_JAAOMA010000130.1:0-416 GCF_011602385.1 Chromobacterium fluminis
CTTCCAGCAGGTCGTTGCCGTTGCCGCCGTACAGCGAATCGTTGCCGCCGTTGCCAACGATCCAGTCGTTGACGTTGCCGCCCCGCAGCGTATCGCCCAGCTCAGTGCCCACCAGCGGCACGCCCTGCTGCATCAGCTGATCAGCGGTCCACTTCACGCCGGAAGCAAAGGTGATCTGCTCGATCCAATACACCCGATCGGCAAACCAGTCTTTCACCGTCACGCTGTCCTGGCCGTTGACATGGCGGAACACCATGTCGTTGCCGCTGCGCAGCACCTGGATATCGCCTTCCTTGATGCCCACGCCGAACACCAACTCATCACGGTAGGCGTCGTTGACCGTCGGCGCATCCGCCTTGTCGATGATCACATCCTGACCATCGCCCAGATTGAACAGATAGGTGTCGCGCGCATAG
>NZ_JAAOMA010000131.1:0-413 GCF_011602385.1 Chromobacterium fluminis
GGATCTGCTCAAGGCCGGCGGCGCCGAGATGCGCGCGCTGCGCGGCAAAGACATCGCGATGATCTTCCAGGAGCCGATGAGCTCGCTGAACCCGGTGTTCAGCGTGGGCGAGCAGATCATGGAAGCCTTGATGCTGCACGCCAAACTGGGCCGCCGCGCCGCGCGCCGGCGCGCGATCGAACTGTTGCGCGAAGTGGGCCTGCCGGAACCGGAAAACAAGGTGGACAGCTACCCGCACCAGCTGTCCGGCGGCCAGCAGCAACGGGTGATGATCGCGATGGCCATTGCCTGCGAACCCAAGCTGCTGATTGCCGACGAACCCACCACCGCGCTGGACGTCACCATCCAGAAGCAGATCCTGCAACTGATCGCCGACCTGCAAAAGAAACACGATATGGCGGTGCTGTTCATCA
>NZ_JAAOMA010000132.1:0-383 GCF_011602385.1 Chromobacterium fluminis
GATCTCGCGAGCTAAGGCGAGACAAGACGCCGCGGCGGAAATAGCGGATTGCGCCGACGGCGCCTGAGCGTTTCGAAAACACGCTCGCCATATCGGCAACGCTCAGCAGATTTTGAACAGGTTCTAAGAGCCTGTTCACGATCTCGCGAGCAAGAGCGAGACAAGGCGAAAACGAGCGAAAAAGCGGAATGTACACGTGGTACATGAGCATTTTGAGCTTGTTTTTAACGCCGTCTCGCCGCAGCGCAGCAGATCGTGAACAGGTTCTAAAAAAACGGCACGCTAGTCTGGTGCCGGTTCGCCGCCGAAAACGGCGCTGCCCGCGGGCGCTCCGTTTCGGCGGCAGGGGTCGGCCGCGACCGGCTTAGCGCCTGTTTACGATC
>NZ_JAAOMA010000133.1:0-364 GCF_011602385.1 Chromobacterium fluminis
TATAATCATGCTCGCCCGCATAGTGCATTGAATTACCTGACCCCGACCGAGTACCGGGAGAAACACTTACCCCAACCACGCCTGATTGCTACCTAATCAGTGGTATACCAACTGGGGGAAGGTCACTCGGTCGGACTTTCCTGCTTTTTCACCTGTTTATCCGGAGCGATCTCGGTTAGCAACTGCTCCAGCAGTTTGCTGCGAGAGGCGATGTGATGGTCGAAGCGCCAGTCTTTCAGGTGTAGAAGTTCCGATTTGATCTGACAGTCAGGCCTTGCCGATAGGTGGGGTTACCCGTTTTGATAGAGGTGCGAATCTTCATCAAGACAGCGCGCAAGCGCAGGAGTAACCCCATGACAAGTCT
>NZ_JAAOMA010000134.1:0-362 GCF_011602385.1 Chromobacterium fluminis
CGCGTGGATCTGTGATCTTGACCGCGTTGCCGGCCGCGTCGTATTCGGTGACGGTGACGCCGCCCAGCGCGTCGGTTTCGCGCACCTTGCGGCCCAGCGCGTCGTAGTCGCGGCGGGTGGTGTGGCCATTGGCGTCGGTTTCGGCAAGGCGATTGCCTTTGGCGTCCAACTGGTAGGTGGTGGAGGCCTGCAGCTTGCCCTCGCCGCGCGTTTCCTGAATCAGGCGGCCGGCGGTGTCGTAGCTTTGGTGGGTGACTTGGTCGGCCGCATCGGTCACCAGGGCCGGCTTCCAGTCGCTGGGGCCCGAGGCGTCCAGCGCCAGTTCTTCAAACTGCGCCCGCGTCGCAAACAGCCAGGAGTCG
>NZ_JAAOMA010000135.1:0-361 GCF_011602385.1 Chromobacterium fluminis
GGCGTAAATTGCCGGCCGAGCAGGTCGTCTGGCTTCTGATCGCGCTGGCTATGTTCCGGCATCAATCCATCCCGGAAGTCGCTGCCCATCTCGATTTGGTGCTGCCCGACGAGGCTAACCCCGACATTGCCAAAAGCGCTTTGACCCAGGCACGACAGCGGCTCGGAGAAGAACCATTGGCTCAACTCTTCACACTCTGCGCCGGGGCTTGGGATGAACGGCAGCGACGCGGATGCACTTGGCGTGGGTTAGCCCGTTATGCCATCGATGGCAGCACCCTCCGAACCTCCGACACGCCGGAAAATCGCCAGCACTTTGGTGCTCAGGTCTATGCCTCGGGCGTTGTGGCAAGCTACCCCCA
>NZ_JAAOMA010000136.1:0-355 GCF_011602385.1 Chromobacterium fluminis
AGGCCTGCTTCGGCTTCTTTCAGGATGGCAATGATCTGCTCTTCGGTGAAACGAGATTTGCGCATGTTGGCTCCTTTGAGCCTTCATGCTAACTAATTCTTGGGATACCTGTCGGGGGGAAGGTCACCAGCACCACCCGCGCCGCGGCGGAGATTACTTCGTTGCTGTGCTTGAGTCTTTCTTGGTGTGCTTAGTGTAGGCCGCCAGCACGATGGGGGAGCGCTTGGGCTGGATTTGCCCCCGTATCTCAGGACACCAACCCACCCTTAGGTTGATGTTGCCGCCAGCAGCCTGAACTCTCGTGGGGAGCGGTATTTCAGCGCGCTGTGCGGGTGGTTCTCGTTGTAATGCTCGA
>NZ_JAAOMA010000137.1:0-347 GCF_011602385.1 Chromobacterium fluminis
CGCACGCCCGTACAAACCTTTATTGATGGCAAACGGGAATGGAGGGAGAAGGTAGACAACTTGAATTGATCTGACAGTCGGGTGCCGTCAAAACGGGAGACTGTCAGATCAGGTCTGAACTTCTACACATGAGCATTCTGAAGTCGTTTTCAACGCCGTATCGCCGACGCGTAGCAGATCGTAAACAGGTTCTAAGGCGGCTGCGCTCTCTCCGACGCGGCGAGCCTGTCAGATTTTCTGTGTGCATGAGGTCATGAGATGATACCGAAAGGGACGCTACATGACCGTTGCAATGACCACCAAGAAACCCAAGAAACTCAAGGCACCCAAGCTCATTCCTGACGAAC
>NZ_JAAOMA010000138.1:0-344 GCF_011602385.1 Chromobacterium fluminis
CCTCGCCCGCCGCCTGCGCGCCGACGGCGTCAGCCCGGAAACCCTGGTCGCCGTCGCGCTGCCCCGTTCCATCGATCTGGTCGTGGCCCTGCTCGCCGTGCTCAAGGCCGGCGGCGCTTATCTGCCGATCGATCTCGACTATCCAGCCGAGCGCATCGCCTTCATGCTGGCCGACGCCCAGCCCGCCGTGGTCCTGTCCCGTTCCGAGCTGCTGGCTGGCCTGCCGGTCGAACGCGCACTGTGCCTGGACCAGATCAACGATGCGCTCGAGACCCTATCCGACGCGCCGCTGGACCTCGCCGGCGACGACAGGCATCCGGCCTACGTCATCTACACCTCCGGCT
>NZ_JAAOMA010000139.1:0-335 GCF_011602385.1 Chromobacterium fluminis
CCCGCAGCGTATCGCCCAGCTCAGTGCCCACCAGCGGCACGCCCTGTTTCATCAGGTCGTCAGCCATCCACTTCACGCCGGAAGCAAAGGTGATCTGCTCGATCCAGTACACCCGATCGGCAAACCAATCCTTCACCGTCACGCTGTCCTGACCGTTGACGTGGCGGAACACCATATCGTTGCCGCTGCGCAGCACCTGGATATCGCCTTCCTTGATGCCCACGCCGAACACCAACTCATCACGGTAGGCGTCGTTGACCGTCGGCGCATCCGCCTTGTCGATGATCACATCCTGACCATCGCCCAGATTGAACAGATAGGTGTCGCGCGCATAG
>NZ_JAAOMA010000013.1:0-122915 GCF_011602385.1 Chromobacterium fluminis
AGTTTATGTCTGGTGGCCATAGCGAGGTGGTCCCACGCCTTCCCATCCCGAACAGGACCGTGAAACGCCTTAGCGCCGATGATAGTGTGGCATTCGCCATGTGAAAGTAGGACACCGCCAGACGCCCCATTGCGAAGCCCAGCTCATACGAGCTGGGCTTTATGCATTTGCGCCGCCGGCGCCACAGCCAAGCCTCCCCATGGGAGGCTTTGGCGCGTTTGGGGGGGATCTGCTTTGCGGTTCAGAGTTGGTTGGGAGGAAAGCTGATGGTGAAGCTCGCGCCTTGGCCGGGTGCGCTGTCTAGCCGAATCTCGCCTTTCAGTATGGTGTGTACGATGTTGTGCACCATGGCCAGCCCCAGCCCTACGCCGCTCTGTCCCATTTGCGTGGTGAAGAAGGGGTCGAAAACCTTGTGTTGCAGCTCCGGCGCAATGCCCTTGCCGTCGTCTGAATAGCGCAGCAGCAGCGTTGCTTGTTGCGCTTGCAATTGGATGTCTATGCGGCCGCGATTGTGCCCGTCGAAGCCATGGGCAAGACTGTTGGCGATGAGGTGGGACAGAAGCTGTTCCAAAGCGCCCGGATAGTTCTCGATCTGCAGATCATGAGGTGCTTCCAGTGTTAGCTGGACGTTGGGATAGTGCTTGGGCGGCAGCAGCGAGCGAGTTAATTGGGCAAGGGTTTGAGCGGGCTTGAACGCGCGCTTGGGTTGCTTGAGTTGGTCGGAGGCGATCAGTTTGAAGCGGCCGATCAGATCGCCGGCCAGCTCGCTGTTTCTTTGCAGTAGCTCGCTGGTTTCGACCGCCTTACGCAGAAACTCTTGCAGATTGCCGCGCGAGAGTTGCTTGGCCTCGTCGACGTGGATGATGGACTTGAGGTCCGCGTGCAATACCGAGGCGCTGAGCAGAATATTTCCTATCGGCGTGTTCAATTCGTGCGCCATGCCGGCGACCATGCGGGCGAGCGCCGCCTGTTTTTCCGCAATGCTGATTTGCTGCATCGCCTGTTTGAGTTCGGCGGTTCGCTTGGCTACGCGGTCTTCCAAGTGGCTATTGAGCTGTTGCAGCTCGGATTCCGCCTGCTTGCGCTGGCTGATGTCGGAGTAGGTGCCTATCATGCGCGATGGCCGCCCCAACTCGTCGCGGCCCACCACCATGCCGCGGCTCAGCAGCCAGATCCAGCCGTCTTGCGAGCGGAAACGGTGTTCCGAGGTGAAAGGCCCTTCCGGCTGGCGCTGGTAGCGCTTGATCGCGGCCTGGACTTCGGGCAGGTCGTCGGGATGGATGCCGGTGTGCCAGAGTTTGAACGCGCCGGTGTCCGGATCATTCAGCCCCAGCAGTTGCCGGCAGCGGGTGGAGAGAAAGACGGCGTTGCCGGCGATGTCCCAATCCCAGACGCCGTCGCCGGCGCCTTCCAGCGCGAAGTGCCAGCGTTCCTCGCTTTCGCGCAAAGCCTGTAGCGCTTTCCGCTCCCCGGCTCGCAGCGATTCGAACTCCCGCCTAACGCGTTCGGCCTCGTCCGCGCGCAAAATGGCGTCCTCTTGTTCCCTGGCCATATCGTGGTAGACCTGATGCAGATCGCGCTCCACCATGGAGCGGAACTGGCTGAGCAATTGCTTGTGGGTCGGGCTATAGGGATTCTCCGCGCGGTCCAGCACGCAGATGGTGCCGAAGATGTCCTGGTTGGGCCAGATCAGCGGCATGCCCAGATAAGAGATCATGCCCAGCTTGATGTCGGGATTGTGATCCCAGTCAGGGTCTTTCAAAGCGTTGGGCACCAGCAGCTCCTTGCGGCTGCTCATCACGGTTTCGCAATACAGGCCGGTGTCGAGGTCGGCCAGTTCGTCTTCTTCGTAGGGGTTGCCTTGGCTATGGCTGGAGAGGAAGACCTTGATGCGCGGAGCCTGCTTTTGCATGATCAACGCGGCGGGGATGTCGACGATTTTGGCCAGCAGATCCAGCACCTGCTGCCACTTTTCCGACAGATCGCGGCTGATGCTCAGGTTTTGGGTGTCGATCTTGATGGCCGGCATCGGGGGCTCCATGTTTTGCTAAGCGTTTTCATCTTTTTAGCATATGGGCCGATGCCGGCGGGGAACGGCGGCGTTTTAGCGGGCCTTGAACCGTTTACAGCATCAGGTTTAGCATGCGGTCGATGCGCACGCGGCTCAGGCGGGTCAATAGTTTTTTGATTTGTTCGGGATAGGTGCGCACGTCTTCCAGCTCGCGGTAATGCAGCAACTGTCGGCTGTGACGCAAGATGTTTTCCTGTTCTTGCAGGTTCTGGTGCTTAAGCTCGGCGTTGGGATCGCTGATCAGCAACGCGTTCTCCATGTCCAGGCGGAAGGCGCGCGGATTGAGATTGTTGCCGGTCAGCAGCATGTGGCGCTGGTCGCTGAACATGCCTTTGAGGTGATAGGTGTTGTCGCCGTCTTTCCACTGGTGCACTCGCAGCTGGCCGACACCGATGTAGTGGCGTTGGCGCTTGGCGAAGCGACGCAAGTTCATTTCGTAGAGATAGGGCAGCGCGCCGATGACGCGGAAGGGCTCGCTGGGCGGAATGTAGAAGTCATTGGCGGTTTTATCGCCGACGACGATGTCGATTTGCACGCCGCGGCGCAGCGCCTTGCTGATGGCGAGCACCACCGGCCGCGGAAAGTTGAAATAGGGGGTGCAGATGAACAGCGAACTGCGGGTATTTGCAATCAGTTCCAGAATCACCCGGTTGAGCGTGTTGCCCTTGCCGATGCCGACAATCGGGCTGATGGCCAGTCCGTCTTCCGCGCCAATCTGGTTGTCAATCCGGTATTGGCTATGGCTGATCTTGTCGCGGAAGGCGCGGATTTCCTTGCGTATGCTGCGCGTGGCCGGCGCCGGCTTGTCCAGCCGGAATACCGCTGGGTCGTTGAAGAACTGCTCGTGCATATAGCTGGACATCACATCCGCCAGCGCCTGATTGCGGATCAGGTGGTAGCGGTCGAAACGGTACTTGTCCAGCTTGTGCAAGTAGACATTGTTGATGCTGGCGCCGCTGTACAGCACCTGGTCGTCAACAATCAGACCTTTAAGATGCAGCACGCCGAATAGTTCGCGGGTTTGCACCGGGATGCCGTAGATGGGCACGTCAACGTTGTGCCGCAGCGCCTGGGCCCGGTACCAGGCGGCGTTGCAACTGTCCTGGCTTTCGCCGATGCGCCCGCGCTGGGCGCGGTGCCAGTCCACCATGACGCGGATATCCAGTTGCGGCTGCCGCTGTTTGGCGGCGAACAGCGCGTCCAGTACTTCCTGGCCGGCTTCGTCGTGCTCCAGATAGAGCGCGACGATATAGACGCGGTGCCGGGCCTGCGCGATCGCCTCCAGCAGGCAAAGGCGGAAGTCGGCGGTCTGATGCAGGGTGGTGATGGCGTCGGCTTGCATGCGCAGCTTGGGAAGCTGAGCCAGCAACGATCTTTTTAGCAGAAATGCCATGTAAGCGTTGGGTTTGACGTTTAATCGTGGAATCGTAGCATCGTTTTCGCCTCTTGGGGGAGTCCGCGCCTGCGCAATCCTTGCGCCAGCGCAGTTCCGGACGAAGTCTAAGCTTGGCGAGGCCGGCGATAGAGTCCATGGCAAGGCGGAGCGAAATGTGCAAAAATTCGTTCAACTAGATGAATTGCAGGTTTTCCAATGCTGGACCGGGACGGATACCGCCCCAATGTCGGAATCATCCTCATCAATGGTAAAAATGAGGTGTTCTGGGGCAAGCGAGTGCGGGAGCATTCTTGGCAGTTTCCGCAAGGCGGAATCAAGCCTGGCGAGAGTCCGGAGGCCGCGATGTATCGCGAGCTGCTGGAAGAGGTGGGTTTGCTGCCGCAACATGTGAAAATACTGGGACGCACCCGCGACTGGATGCGTTACGAGGTGCCGACCAACTGGGTGCGCCGGGAGTGGCGCGGCAGTTACAAGGGGCAGAAGCAGATTTGGTTCCTACTGAAGCTGGTGGGGCGCGAGTGCGACGTTTGCCTGCGCGCCAGCAGCCACCCCGAGTTTGACGGCTGGCGCTGGAACGAGTATTGGGCGCCGGTGGATGCGGTGATCGAGTTCAAGCGCGAGGTGTACGAGCGCGCGTTGGCCGAGCTGTCGCGCTTCCTGCGCGGAGTGGAAAGCCGGGAGGCCTATCTGGCCCGGCTTGGCCGCGCCCAGGAGCCGCATTGATGCGGCGCCGTCTGCGCGCCTCGAAGCGACACGGCGGGCCTGGCCCGCTGTCTTTTTTTGCGCCGTGGCCTTGGCCGCGGCGTTTGGCGTAATTTGCTGAGCAACAAGATTCAAACATGACGCAACAATACGATGAGTCGTCGGTACGGGTGCTGAAAGGCTTGGAGCCGGTCAAGGAACGGCCGGGGATGTATACCCGCACCATCGACCCCACCCATATTTGCCAGGAAGTGATAGACAACGCCGCCGATGAGGCGCTAGGCGGCTTTGCGCGCAAGATCGCGGTGACGGTGCATCAGGACGGTTCGCTGTCGGTGGAAGACGACGGCCGCGGCATTCCGGTGGGCCTGCATCCGCAGGAAGGCGTGCCGGTAGTGGAATTGGTGTTCACCCGGCTGCACGCCGGCGGCAAGTTCAACAAGAAAGACGGCGGCGCTTACGCCTTTTCCGGAGGCCTGCACGGGGTGGGCGTGTCGGTAACCAATGCGTTGTCCACCCGGCTGGAGGTGGAGGTCAAGCGCGAAGGCGGCGTGCACCGCCTGGTGTTTTCCGGCGGCGACGTTATTGAGCCTTTGGCCCGGGTGGCGGATTGCGGCCCGCGCACCAGCGGCACTCGGGTCAAGGTATGGCCCGATGGCAAGTACTTTGAAAGCCCTCGTTACTCCTTGCCGGAGTTGGAACGCTTGCTGCGCGCCAAGGCGGTGCTGCTGCCCGGCGTCGCGGTCACCCTGGTAGTGGAGCGCCCCAGCGGCGATGAGGTCAAAGTCTGGCAATACCCGGAGGGCTTGAAGAGCTATCTGGCCGAGTTGTGCAACGGCGACGAGCCGGTGGCGCCCTTGTTCGCCGGAGAGGCCTATATCGGCGACGATCACGAGCAGTTCGCCAAGGGCGAGGGCGTACAGTGGGCGATGGCCTGGTTCGAGGACGGCGCCAGCGGCGAGAGTTACGTCAACTTGATTCCGACGCCGGTGGGCGGCACCCATGAGGCCGGTTTGCGCGCCGGGGTGTTCGACGCGGTGAAGAGCTTCATCGATCACCACAACTTGCTGCCGCGCGGTGTCAAGCTGATGGCGGAGGATGTGTGGAGCCGCGTGCGCTTCGTATTGTCCGCCCGGGTGCTGGACCCGCAGTTCCAGGGGCAAACCAAGGACAAGCTGACCAGCCGCGACGCGTTGAAGCTGATTTCCGGCCTGGCGCGCGATCCGGTGGAGCTGTGGCTGAACCAGAACGTGGAGTCCGGCAAGAAGATCGCCGAGTTGGCCATCCGTCAGGCGCAGTCGCGCCTGAAGTCGGTGAAGAAGGTGGAGAAGAAGAAGGGCTCCGGCGTGGCCGTGCTGCCCGGCAAACTCACCGATTGCGAGAGCGAGGATATCGACCGCAACGAGCTGTTCCTGGTGGAGGGCGATTCCGCCGGAGGCTCGGCCAAGCTGGCGCGAGACAAGGAATACCAGGCCATCTTGCCCCTGCGCGGAAAGGTGCTCAATAGCTGGGAAACCGACAAGGACCAGCTGTTCTCCAATGCCGAGATTCACGATATTTCGGTGGCCATCGGCGTGGATCCGCACGGGCCCAGCGATCACCCGGACCTGTCCGGCCAGCGCTACGGCAAGATTGCCATCCTGTCCGACGCGGACGTGGACGGTTCCCATATCCAGGTGCTGTTGCTGACGCTGTTCTTCCGCCACTTCCCGCGTTTGATCGAGAACGGCAACATCTACGTGGCCCAGCCGCCGTTGTTCCGCGTGGATGTGCCGGGCCAGGGCAAGCACCGCCCGCCGCGCAAGCTGTACGCCTTGGACGAAGGCGAGATGACCGCCATTCTGGACCGGCTGCGCAGCGAAGGCGTGCGTGAGAACGCCTGGAGCATTTCCCGCTTCAAGGGCCTGGGCGAGATGAACCCGGAACAGTTGAAGGACACTACGATGAATCCAGATACCCGCCGCTTGTCCCAGGTGAGGGTGCGCACCGGCGAACTGGAGCAGACGCTGTCCACTTTCGTCATGCTGATGGGCAAGGGGGAGGCGTCCAGCCGCCGCAGCTGGATGGAAGCCAATGGCAACGCAGTAGAGGCCGATATCTGAGCAGCCACGCCGCTTGTTCACAAAGGACGGGAAGCCCCCGCAAGTCTTGCTTGCGGGGGCTTTAGTAAGGCTAGGCGTGGTGTCTCAATCAAGGGGAATGGCATGGCCAAGCGATGGCGGGGGCTGTTGGCGGGGTGGCTGGCGCTGCCCGCGCTGGCTGCCGGCTATCACTCCTCCAGCCAGGACATCGGGCCTTGGGGCGACGGCGCGAGCCAGGACGGCCTGGCGCCGCGTTTCATCCGCTTCGTGGCGAAGCAGGCGGGACTGACGCTGACTCAGGATGTCCGGCCGCTGCCGCGCGCGATAGAGGAGTTGAGAAATGGGCGCAACGCGCTGGCGCTGGTGACAGCCTCGTCGGAGCGCGCGCGTTTTGCCGTGGAGCTGTGCCGGCCAGTGTCTATCCGCATTTCCGTGCTCTACCATCGCCGCGGCTTGGTGTCGCCCATCGGCCCGTCTTGGTTCCGCCAGCGCAGCCTGGGCGTTTTGCGCGGTACCCACACCTTGGACGGTTTTATCGCCGAAAGCGGTGCGACGCCGGTGGAGGTGTCGGACATGCCGCAGGGGTTTCGCATGCTGCAAGCCGGCAGGCTGGACGCGATGATGTGCGTGCGTCCAGGCTGCGGCCACGCGCAGAGGCAAATGGGCGGGGGCCTGCCCAATCTGGCCGAATACGTGCATGGCGACGAGCCAATGGCGCTCTACGTATCCAAACGCAGCGAGCTGGCGCGCGACGCCGTCATGTTGGGCAAATTGAAGGCCGCTTGTCTGTCCGTCGCCGGCAAGCGCGAGATGGCCGGCTTGCTGACGATTTACGATTGAGACAGGGGCTCACCAGACGCGCAGCGTTTGACCGGTCTGCACGCCTTCCACGCTGCGCACATAGGCTAGGGCCGCGCGCGCTGCCGGCACCGCTTCGAAACCGGGGAAGAAGTCCCGGTACTGTTCCCAGGACTCCTGCAACACGTTGGGGCTGACCACATTGATGCGGCGTCCGCCATCCAGCTCCGCCGCCGCGCCGCGGACAAAGCCTTCCAGCGCCGAGTTCACCGCGCTGGCGTTGCTGCCGAAGCGGATGGGCTGCTCGCTGACGATGCCGCTGGTGAGTGTGATGGAGCCGCCGGCGTTCAGGTAGTGCTGGCCGATCAAGGCCAGTTCCACCTGGCCCATCAGCTTGTCCTTGAGGCCGACGCGGAACTGATCGGCGCTCATTTCCGCCAGGGGGCCGAAATGCAGTTTGCCGGTGGCGCTGATGATGGCGTCCACCTTGCCTATGCGTTCGAACAGCGCGCGGATGCTGTCGCCGTCGGTCAGGTCCACCAGCGCTTCGCCGCGGCGGCTGCCGGCCTTGATCAGCTGATGATGGGACAGCGCCTGGCTGATGGCCTGACCCAGCGTGCCGTGGGCGCCGACGATGAGAATTTTTTTCATGGGGGATCTCCCGGACAAGTACAAGACCCGGCCATTTTGCGCCCGCGCGGCGCCTTGATTAATCCGCTAAGATGAACAAGATTGAAAACTGTGGGTTATGAATGGCATGGATCGCCTATTGAGCATGGAGCTGTTCGTGGCGGTGGTGGAGCGCGGCAGTTTCACCGCGGCGGCGGAGGCGCACGGCTTGTCCCAACCCATGGTGGGCAAGCATATCGCCAGCCTGGAGCGGCGGCTGGGCGGCCGGCTGCTGGCGCGCACCACCCGCCGCCAGCAACTGACCGAATTGGGCTCGCACTATTTCCAGCGCTGCCAGTCCATTCTGGCGGAAATCCGCGCGGCGGAAAGCGGGGCCGAACTGATCAGCGGCGCGCCGCGCGGCGTGCTGCGCGTCAACGCCTCGGTGACTTTCGGCTCTCTGCGGCTGGCCGGTCTGCTGGCCGAGTTCATGCAAACTTATCCGGACATCACCGTGGACCTGAGTTTGTCCGACGAGCTGGTCGACTTGGTGGCCGACGGCTACGACGCCGCTTTTCGCATCGGCCGGCTGCCGGACTCCGACCTGGTGGCGCGGCCCTTGCAGCCCTATCGGATGATGGTGGCGGCAGCGCCCGCCTATCTGGCGCGCAAGGGCGTGCCGCGCGCGCCGGCGGATCTGGCCGCGCATGATTGCCTGGGTTTCTCGCTGTGGCGCAAGGACGATGGCTGGGAGTTGCTGGGGGCCGGCGAGTGGGCCCGCGCCAGCCGCTTTCAGTCTAATCACGGCCAGGCGCTACGCATGGTGGCGCTGGCCGGCGGCGGCATCGTGCTGCAAGCCGAGGCCTTGCTGGGCGACGATGTGGCCGCCGGCCGGCTGGTGGAGGTGTTGCCGGGCTGTTTGCCGCCGCCCAAGCCCATGCATTTGATTTATCTGCAGGACCGCCGGCCTTTGCCCAAGTTGCGTGTGTTCATCGACTTCATTCTGGAGCGCCTGGGCGCGCTGTGAGTTTTATTGACAGGGCCTGTCAGCGATTTTCGTTTGAGCGGCGGCGCGCATCGGCGTAGCGTGGACGCGTGGATGATTTGGAGAGAGGAAAGGGCATGGAACCGGATATGCGGACGCCCAGTCGGCGTGATTTGTTCGCCGGCTTTTTCTCTATCGGGCTGACCGGTTTCGGCGGCGTATTGCCGCAGGCGCACCGGATGATGGTGCTGCGCCGCCGCTGGCTGAGCGAGGCCGACTTCGCCGTGGTGCTGGGCTTGGGCCAAGTGCTGCCCGGCCCCAATATCGTCAATGTCGCGGTGGCGGTGGGCAGCCGCTTTCACGGCGTGAGCGGAGCCTTGGCCGCCATCGCCGGCCTGTTGCTGGCGCCCATGGTCATCGTGCTGTTGTTGGCTTCCTTCTACGGCCATTACCGGCAGCTGCCGCTGGTGCAGAATGTGCTGCATGGCCTGGCCTCTGCCGCCGCCGGCCTGATCGCGGCGATGGGGCTGCGCTTGCTGGCGCGTATTGAGCGCAAGCTGTGGTGCGCGCTGGTGGCGGCGCTGACCTTCTGCGCGCTGGGCGTTCTGCAACTGCCCTTGCTGTGGTCGCTGGCCTTGCTGGCGCCCATCGCCATCGGGCTGGCCTGGCGAGACAGACCGAAGGAGGACTCATGATTCTGCTGGTGCTGTTGTGGCAGTTTTCCATACTGTCGCTGGTGGCGGTGGGCGGCGCCAATGTGCTGATACCCGAGCTGCAGCGCCTGGTAGTGGAGCAGGGCTGGATGAACGCGCGCGAGTTCGCCGCGCTGTTCGCCATCGCCCAGGCCGCGCCCGGCCCCAATGTGTTGGTAGTCTGTCTGATCGGCTGGCAGGTGGCCGGGGTGCCGGGCGCGCTGGTCAGCATGGTGGGTATCTGTGGCCCGTCGTCGGTACTCAGTTTTTACGTGGCGCGCTGGTGGCAGCGTTATCAGCAGGCGCCGTTGACCCGGGCAATCCAGCGGGGACTGGCGCCGCTGACCATAGGGCTGGTGGCGGCCAGCGCCTGGCTGTTGAGCCAGGCGGCCAATGCCGACGCGGGCGCCTGGCTGCTGTGCGGCGCGGTGGCGCTGACGGCGTGGCGCACTGCGATCAATCCCTTGTGGCTATTGTCGGCCGGCGCTTTGCTAGGCGGTTTGGGGTTGCTCTAGGATTGCGTTCAAAGTCTCGCTTTAGTTAGCGAGATTGTGAACAGGCTCTACGCGGTGGCCATAATGAACAGGGTTTTCTCGGGAGGACCCGCATGATGCGAATCTTGATGCTGCTGCTGTGCGTTCTGGCGCTGCCGGCGTTGGGGCAAACTTTGTCGATCCGCTACGCGCTGGTGTCCGGAGAGCAAGACCCCCATTTGCCTTATATGCAGGCTTTGCTGCAACTGGCGTGCAGCGAGGTCAAATTCAGTTGCGAACTGAGCAGCGCGCTGGACATGAATCAGGGGAGGGCGCTGGAGCAGATGGCGCACGGCAATGCCGGCGTGGATCTGTTCTGGGGCATGAGCAGCCGCGAGCGCGAACAGAAGGCCCTGCCGGTGCGAATTCCTTTGTACAAGGGCTTGATTGGCTGGCGAGTGCCGCTGGTGCCACAAAAGCGCGGCCGGTTGTTTGAGAAGGTTTTCACCTTGGCGGATCTGAAGACGCTGAGCGCAGGGCAGGGGCAGGATTGGCCGGATACGCAGATTCTGCGCGACGCGGGTTTGCCGGTGGTGGCGAGCCCTTTGTATTTGCCGCTGTTCGCCATGCTGCGACAGGGGCGCTTCGACTACTTCCCGCGCAGCGTGATCGAGGTGGGTCAGGAACTGGAGTCAGACGTCGCCAAGGGCCTGATGCTGGATCCTTTCATTGTGTTGCACTATCCGGCGGTCTTTTATTTCTTTGTGTCGCCGCGCCGGCCGGAGCTGGCCCGGGCGCTGACCCAGGGCCTGGAGGCCGCGGTTAAGGACGGTAGCTTTGACAAGCTGTTCATGCGTTTCAACGGGCCTCGCCTACGCGCCTTGAACCTGGCGCAGCGGCGCATCATAGAGCTGCCCAATCCCTTGTTGCCCAAGGAGACGCCGCTGAAGCGGAAGGAGCTGTGGTTCTATCCGCGCTGAGGGTCCAGCGGCAGCAGATCGGTAAATACAAAGCCGTCTCGCTCCACCGTTTCGCCCACTGCATGCGGCACCGGTCGCAGAAACATCGGGCCGTCCCAGGCGAAGGAGTGGAACTCGCCGTATTCGCCGCAAGGGTCGGCGTCCGGCGGCAGCGCGTCCAGCAATGCCTGACCAAACTCGCTGCCGGCCAGGTCGCGGGGCAACTTGCGCGGGTCCAGGCAGGTCAGCCTGGCTTTGAGCCCGCTGCGCAGCATGGTTTGCGCCAGTTCCGCGGTGGGCAGGCCCCACAACGGGAATAGCGGCGCAATGCCGCTGCCGGCTAGATTCTGCTCTCGGTAGGCGCGCACATCTTCCAGAAATAGATCGCCGAAGGCCATATGACTGACGCCGTCGGCGCGGCAGGCGCTGACGAAGTCCGCCATCCGGCTGGCGTAATCCTCGTTGCTGCAAGGGTAGGGGATGGTCACCTGGCGCAACGGCAAGCCCAGCGCCGCCGCCTGCGCCTGCAGCAACTCCACCCGCACCGCGTGCATGGCCACGCGCTGGAAAGCCTGATTGACGGTGGTGAACAGTCCGACGACTTCAACGTCGGGATCCCGGCGCAGCACGTGCAGCGCCCAAGCGCTGTCCTTGCCGCTGCTCCAGGACAAGAGAACGGTTTTCTTCATGGCGTACAGCTTAGCCGCGCGGAGGCGAGCCGCCAAGCGGGGGGACTGAGCCGGGGGACTCGGGTATAATGACGGTCTATTTTTTCGCCTCTCAGGACTGATTGCCGCATGACCCAGCTCAAGAACGATACCTTCCTGCGCGCGCTGCTTGGCCAGCCCGTCGAATACACTCCGATCTGGATGATGCGCCAGGCCGGCCGCTATTTGCCGGAGTACCGCGCCACCCGCAGCCGGGCCGGCAGTTTCATGGGTTTGTGCACCAGTCCCGACTACGCCACCGAGGTGACGCTGCAGCCGCTGGAGCGTTTCCCGCTGGACGCCGCCATCCTGTTTTCCGACATCCTGACCGTGCCGGACGCCATGGGCCTGGGGCTGTACTTCGCGGACGGCGAGGGGCCCAAGTTCGAGCGTCCGCTGCGCGACGAGGCCGCCGTCCGCGCGCTGGCGGTGCCGGCGCTGGACAAGCTGAGCTATGTCTTCGACGCGGTGTCCAGCATCCGCAAGGCGCTGGACGGCCGCGTGCCGCTGATCGGCTTCTCCGGCAGCCCGTTCACCTTGGCCTGCTACATGATTGAAGGCGGCGGCTCCGACGATTTCCGTCACGTCAAAGCCATGCTCTACAGCCGTCCGGAATTGCTGCACCACATCCTGGACGTGAATGCCCGCACTGTGATTGACTACCTGAACGCCCAGATCGACGCCGGCGCGCAGGCGGTGCAGATCTTCGACACTTGGGGCGGCGCGCTGACCCAGGCGGCCTATCGCGAGTTCTCGCTGGCCTATATGCGCCAAATTGTCGCTGGCCTGAAGCGCGAAGTCGACGGCCGCCGCGTGCCGGTAATCGTATTCACCAAGGGCGGAGGCCAGTGGCTGGAAGAAATCGCAGCTATCGGCGCCGACTGCGTGGGCCTGGACTGGACCACGGATTTGGGCGCCGCGCGCGCGCGGGTGGGCGACAAGGTGGCCTTGCAGGGTAATTTCGACCCCAACGCTTTGTTCGCCGAGCCGGCCGCCATTGAGCGCGAAGTGGCCCGTATCCTGGCTAGCTACGGCGCCGGCAGCGGCCATGTCTTCAACTTGGGCCACGGCATCTCGCAACATGTCAAGCCGGAGCATGCCGGAGCCTTGGTGGAGGCGGTGCATCGCTTGTCCCGTCCCTACCACGCCGCGGTCTGACAAACCGGGTTTAAGTTCAACGGCATGTTTCTGTCGGCCCGACGCGATTCCCTTTGGCGAACGCACCAAGTTGGCGCGGGCCGGCGGGCATTAAAGCCGGCTTTATCAGTGTCTAAATCCGACATCAAGCGGTTGTTAGCGCGGCCAGCGGAAAAGGATTTGTTTTTTCAACAGAAAACTTAACTTTTCTCTTGGGGCCGTTCGCGCGTCGTCGGGGTATCCTAACTTGTCCGGCCAATGGCTCTCCTGCGGCCGGATTGTATTTTTACACTGTGATGAATAAGGATATTGACAAGGCGAACCATAGTCGTTCTCTGAGTTATGCACATTTGCTAGTCAGAGTTCAGTGCCTTGTCAAGCCGATTGCTCATGTTTTTTTGATCAATTTAAGTCTTTGAAAATAAAGAGAAAAATAATTGATTAATTTTTGCGCAATCTAACGGAAACGCTGATCTGAGGCCGTTTCAACCTCTGATCGGCAGCTTGTTCACAAAGTTATCCACAGCATCTGTGCACAGTGGCCGCAAAGCCTTGTCACAACAGCATTTGTCTTCGGGGGCGCGCCGGATGGGGCAGCAAAGCATCGTACAAGTGGCCGTGGATGTGCCGCTGCCAGGTACGTTCAGTTACCTGACCCAGTTGTCTGTCATGGCCGGGCAAAGAGTAGCGGTTTCCTTCGGTCCCCGCCGGCTGTGTGGCGTGGTTGTCACGGATATGCCTCAACAGGGTATCGATCCCGCCAAGCTCAAGCCGGTGGAGTCCGTGCTGTCCGGGCTGCCGCCGCTGCCGGAAGACTTCATGGCCCTGGTTCGCTTTGCCGCGGATTATTACCACCATCCCTTGGGGCAGGCGCTGTTCACCGCTCTGCCCACCGGGCTGCGCGAGCCCCGGGACATCGTTTTGCCGGATGAGCGTCCATATGCGCTGACGCCAGAAGGCGAGGCGGAGGCGCCGCCGGCTCGCCAGCGCGCCCGCTTGGCGCTGTGGCAGGCTTTGCAGGACGGCGCGTTGACGCTGGCCGCGGCCAAGGCGGTGACGCCGCAGGCCGGCAAGGTGTTGGCGGATTGGCTGGCGGACAACAAGGTCCGCCGCGTGGAGCCGGAGCCCGTTCCTTTGCGGGTGGCGGACAGTCCTGAATTGAACGAAGAGCAACAAGCCGCGCTGGACGCCTTGCGCGGCCAGGCCGGCTATCAGCCCTGGCTGTTGCACGGCATTACCGGCAGCGGCAAGACCGAAGTCTATCTGCGGCTGATCGCAGATCATCTGGCCGCCGGCCGTCAAGTGTTGGTGCTGGTGCCGGAAATCAATCTGACCCCGCAGTTGATCACGCGCTTTACCCAACGCTTTCCGGACAGCCGCATCGCGGTGCAGCACAGCCACCTGGCCGACGGCGAGCGCCTGAGGGGCTGGCTGGACGGCTGGCAGGGGCGCGCCGACGTGATGATAGGCACCCGCTTGTCGGTATTCACGCCGTTGCCGCGCCTGGGTCTGATCGTGGTGGACGAAGAGCACGACGGTTCGTTCAAGCAGCAGGACGGCTTGCGCTACCATGCGCGCGATCTGGCGATCTGGCGCGCGCGCCGGGCCGGCGTGCCCATTCTGCTGGGCTCGGCCACGCCCAGCCTGGAGACCGTGGCCAATGTCGAGGCCGGCCGCTATCGTCGTTTGTCGCTGAGCCGGCGCGCGCACGGCGCGGCGCGGTTGCCGGATGTGAGGCTGGTCGACGTGAGGCGGCAAAAACTGGCGGAAGGCTTGTCCGAACCCGTGATCCAGGCGCTGCGCCAGCGCCTGGCGCGCGGCGAGATGAGCTTGGTGTTCATCAACCGCCGCGGCTTCGCGCCGGTGGTGGCCTGTACTGATTGCGGCTGGACCAGCGGCTGCCCGCGCTGTTCCGCCAAGCTGGTGGTGCATCTGTTGGAGCGCAAGCTGCGCTGCCACCATTGCGGTTGGGAAGAGGCGGTGCCGCGCGCCTGCCCGGATTGCGGCAATCCCGACATTAAACCGCTGGGCGAAGGCACCCAGAGGCTGGAGTCCGCGCTGACGCGTTTGTTTCCCGAGGCGCGCATTCTGCGCATAGACCGCGACACCACCAGCCGCAAGGAAGCGTGGGACGAGATCTATCGCAAGGTCCATGCGGGCGAGGTGGACATGCTGGTGGGGACCCAGATGCTGGCCAAGGGCCACGACTTCGGCACCCTGTCGTTGGTGGTGGCGCTGGGCGCGGACGGCGGCCTGTATTCCGCGGACTTCCGCGCCTCCGAACGGTTGTTTGCGCAACTGATGCAAGTGGCGGGCCGGGCCGGCCGCGCCGAGGCCGCCGGCGAGGTGCTGATCCAGACCCAGTGGCCGGATCATGAGCTATACCAGGCGCTGACGCGTCACGATTTCGACGGCTACGCCAAGGCCCTGCTGGACGAGCGACGCATCGCCGGTTTTCCGCCCTGCGCCTACCAGGCGCTGCTGCGCGCCGACAGCCCCAGCCTGGAATTGGCCACCGCCTTCCTGGCCGAAGTGCGGCGGCTGGCCGAGCCGCTGGCCGAGCAGGTGTTGATCGCCGGCCCGGCGCCGGCGCTGATGGCGCGCTTGGCCAATCGCGAACGCGCACAGCTGGTGCTGGAGTCCCCGCAACGGCAGGCGCTGCACGGATTTTTGAATCAATTGCTGCCGCAGGTGGAAGCGGCGGCCAAACGCCATGGACGCGGCCTGCGTTGGTCGCTGGACGTGGATCCACAAGACATGTGATCGCCGAATGAAAGCAATGAAGAAACAAATCCTGATGGCGGCTTGTCTGCTGTTGCCGGCGTTGCAGGCCCGCGCATTGGACCTGCACGGCCTCAAGCCGGAGGAGGTGGCCGTCTGGGCCGCGCCGGTGGAAAGCGGCAAGGAGCTGACCGGCCATCGCGCGGACAGCGCGGTCAATCCGGCTTCTACCATGAAGCTGATCACCAGCTGGAGCGCGCTGAACCTGCTCAAGCCCGGCTACCGCTGGCATACCGGGTTGTGGTCCGCCGCGCCGGTGCGCGACGGCGCGCTGCAAGGCGATCTGTACTGGCTGGGCGCCGGCGATCCGCGTTTCAACAACGACAGCCTGCTCAATCTGCTGTACGGCCTGCGGCTGCGCGGCGTGCAACGGATAGACGGCAAGCTGGTGTTGGACAAGAGCGCGTTCAAGGGCGTGTCCAGCGCCCACGATTTTGACGAAGACGCCGGTCGCGCCTTCACAGTGGAGCCGGACAGCCACCTGACCAATCTGAAAGTGGCCTGGCTCAACTTTTACGTTGACGCCGGCGGTGCGCGCGTGGCGCTGGACCCGCCGCTGGCCGGCGTCAGCGTCAACGCCAAGCTTCAGGCCGGCGGGCAGGGCGGCCCGAACGACTGTTCCGATGTGCGCCGCTACGTCAGCATCGCCAACGATTTGCGTTCCGTCACCGTCAGCGGCACCTTGCCGCCCAGCTGCGACGGCGTCAAAACCTTCGTCAACGTGTTGGACCACGACGCCTTCGCCAGCCAGGACTTCGCCGCCCTGTGGCTGGCGCTGGGCGGGGCCGGACCCAAGGGTGCGGGGCTGGGGCGAGTGCCGGCCGGCGCACGCGAACTGGCCGGCCACGACTCGCAGCCGCTGACCGTGGCGATCAGCGACATCAACAAATACAGCAACAACACCATGGCGCGCACCCTGTTTCTGACCCTGGGCAAGGAGAGCGGCGGCGGCGAAGACACCCGCGCCAACGCCGAGCACGCGGTGCGGCGACTGTTGGCGGCCAACGGCATTTCCGATGAAACCCTGGTGTTGGAGAACGGTTCCGGCCTGTCGCGCCGCGAGCGGGTAAGCGCGCGGCTGATGGGGCAGGTGCTGCTCAACGCCGCGCGCGGACCGTACGCCAGCGAATTCCTGGCCAGCCTGCCTATCGCCGGCGAGGACGGCACCTTGCGCAAGCGCTTCGCCGAACAAGGGCCGTGGCTGAGGATGAAGACCGGTACCTTGAAGGACGTGAAGGCGCTGGCCGGCTACTGGCTGGGCGCGGACGGCCGCCGGCTGGCGCTGACGGTGATCGTCAACAGCCCGCGCGCGCCGGAGATGGGCAAGGCGATGGACCAGATCGTCGCCGATCTGATCGACCGCTTTGAGGCATCCAAGTAAGAACATGGCGGATTGACGGTTTCGGCGCGCGCGGCGGCGGTATAATATCGGGCTTTGCGCGCTCCTCGCCGGAGCGCCCGATTTCGCGAAAGCCATCGATGAAACCCGTAACCATGTATACCACCGCGGTGTGCCCTTACTGCATCCGCGCCAAGCAAGTCCTCGCCGCCAAAGGCGTGGCCGATATCAAGGAAATCCGCATCGACCTGGACCCGGTCGAGCGCGACAAGATGATGGATCTGACCGGCCGCCGCACCGTGCCGCAAATCTTCATCGGCGATGCCCACGTCGGCGGCTGCGACGACCTGGTGGCGCTGAACCAGGCCGGCAAGCTGGACTTGCTGCTGGCCGATTGAGCCGTTTTGCCCGCGATCAAACCCCCGTTTGCGGGCGGTTGGCCCTGAACCGCTTTCGTGCGATGATGCAGGCCTGTTTTAACCATTCCAAAACCGGCCGCTTGCGAGCGGCCTCCGTGTGAGACAAAGAGATGAGCGAACAACAAGAGCTGCAGCCGGCGTTTTCCATCGAGAAAATCTATGTGAAGGACATGTCCCTGGAAGTGCCTAACGCGCCGCAGGTGTTCCTGGAGCAAGAACAGCCGGAAATCGACATGCAGCTGGCCAGCGAAGGCAAGCAGTTGGACGACGGTTTCTACGAAGTGACCCTGACCGTGACCGTGACCGCCAAGCTGCCGGAAAAAACCATGTTCCTGTGCGAAGTGGGCCAGTCCGGCATCTTCCAGATCCGCAACGTGCCGACCGAAGACATCGACCCCATCCTGGGCGTGGCTTGCCCCAACATCCTGTTCCCCTACGCGCGCGAAGCCGTGTCCAGCGTGGTGAACCGCGCGGGCTTCCCGCCGGTGCTGCTGTCCCCGATCAACTTCGAAGCCCTGTACATGCAGCAACGCGCGCAACAGGCCGAAGCCGGCAACGCCTGAGGCGACGCAAGCAATGAAACGCCTCGTATATCCGCTGGCGCTGAGCCTGGGCCTGCTGGCCCACAGCGCCGCCGCACTTGAGTTTCGCTCAGTGAAGGAAACCGGCGTGGCGCTGTACGAGGCGCCGGCGCTCACCTCGAAGAAATTGTTCGTGGTGAGCCGCTACTACCCGGTGGAAGTGCTGAGCAGTCAGAAAGAATGGTCGCGCGTGCGCGACGCCACCGGCGGCATCGCCTGGATTCCGGCCGCCGCGCTGTCCAAGCAGCGCTGGCTGCTGATCACCGCCGACAAGGCGGAAGTGCGCGCCGCGCCGGCCAACGACGGCCCGCTGGCCTACACCGTGCCCAAGGACGGCGTGGTGGAGCTGCAAGAGCCGCCCAAGGGCGGCTGGGTCAAAGTGCGTCACCGCGACGGCAGCATCGGCTATGCTCGTATTACCGACCTCTGGGGCTTGTAAGGGCTACGCATGAAACTGGCCATCCTGGGCGCTGGCGCATGGGGCACCGCCCTGGCCATCGCCTTCGCCCGTCACCATCAAGTCACGCTCTGGGCGCGCGACGCCAACCAGGTGGCCGAACTGGCCGCCAAGCGCGTCAATCAGCGCTATCTTCCCGATTGCCCGTTTCCGGACGCGCTCAAGCTGTCCGCGGAACTGCCGCGCGCCATCCACGACGCCGAACTCATCCTCATCGTCACGCCGATGGCCGGCTTGCGGCCCACGCTGCGGGCGCTGACCGCGCTGTCTTCGCAACTGCCGCCGTTGCTGTGGGCCTGCAAGGGCTTTGAGGCCGGCTCCAGCTTGTTGCCGCACCAGGTGGTGGCGGAGGAGCTGCCGGCCAACCACCGCTGCGGCGTGTTGTCCGGCCCCAGCTTCGCCCGTGAAGTGGCGCAGGGCTTGCCGGCAGCGGCGGCCGTCGCCTCCGACGACGAAGCCTTCGCCCGGCAAGTGGCGCGCGATCTGCACAGCCCGCTGCTGCGCCTCTACGCCAACGCCGACCTGGTGGGAGTGGAAGTGGGCGGCGCGGTCAAGAACGTGATGGCCATCGCCACCGGCGTGGCGGATGGTCTGGAATACGGCATGAACGCCCGCGCCGCGCTGATCACCCGCGGCCTGGCCGAGATCACCCGCCTGGCCACCGCGCTGGGCGCCAGCCAGCAGACCATGATGGGTCTGGCCGGCATGGGCGATCTGATTCTCACCTGCACCGGCGCGCTGTCGCGTAACCGCCAGGTGGGTCTGAAGCTGGCCGAGGGCAAGCCTTTGCAGCAAGCGCTGCAGGAACTGGGCCACGTAGCCGAAGGTGTGGCCACCGCTCGCGAAGTGCTGACCATGGCTGAACGGCTGGAAGTGGACATGCCAATCACCGCCGCGGTTTGCGGCCTGCTCTACCAGGGGCACGACCCGCAGCGGGTGGTTCAGGAGTTGCTGAGCCGTTCGCCCAAGTCGGAGGCCGGCGAATTGTTGCAGTAGTCCCCCCGGTTTGATTGGATGCGATAACAGCCGCCTTGGCGGCTGTTTTTTGTCTTTGCAGCGAGCGCGCCCTTCCTTTTACCCGAGTCGATGGGGCCTAGGGCGAGAGGCTGGCTGCTTTTGTTGGATACCTTGCTTGAATCTGAGAATGCAGAATACTTTTCCGTTTGTTGAAGAAACGCGTTTTGGCAATTGGTTCCTGAATACGGCCACCTGGAAAGTGCATGTGCTGCGCCGCGCGCTGAACGATCTGGAGCGGATGATGCCGCCGCGGCGCGCGTTTGCCCGGGTGCTGGACGTGGGGTGCGGGTTTGGGCATTCGTTTGACGAGCTGGCCCGCAGATTCGCGCCGGACGAGATCGTGGCGCTGGACGCGGATCCGGGAATCGAGCAGCGGGCGCGTCCTGCCGCCGGCCGTTGCTCAAGCAAAGTCACGCTGGCTTTCGGCAACGCTTCGCGCATGGAGTACGCCGACGAGAGCTTCGACATGGTGTATTGCCATCAAAGCTTCCATCACCTGGTGGAGCAGGAGGCGGCGATGAAGGAGTTTTTCCGGGTGCTGAAGCCGGGCGGGATGTTGTTGTTCGCCGAGTCGACCAAACGCTACATCCACTCCTTGCCTATCCGGCTGCTGTTCCGCCACCCGATGGACATCCAGAAAACCGCCGACGAATATCTGGGCCTGCTGCGCGGGGCCGGTTTTGAGCTGCCGGACGCGCGCGTGTCCATGCCCTATCTGTGGTGGAGCCGGCCGGACTTGGGGGCGCTGGAGTGGTTTGGCTTCAAAGTGCCGCAGAAGCGGGAGGAAACGCTGGTCAACGCGGTGGCGATCAAACCGGCCGTTTAATCCCGCGGGTGCGTTTTTGTTGCGCTTGCGACAAAATGGGACGGATTCGTAACCATTGTTTAATGCCGTATGCTTGTTTGCTTGTTGGCTGAGTGTGAACAATTTAGAATACGCTCCTTTTTTTGATTGACAGGCTTGTGGATGGCGGAAGTGACAATGAGCGGCGAACCGACGTTGGCGAT
The DNA here is from genome assembly GCF_011602385.1 of Chromobacterium fluminis. Classification (NCBI taxonomy): domain Bacteria; kingdom Pseudomonadati; phylum Pseudomonadota; class Betaproteobacteria; order Neisseriales; family Chromobacteriaceae; genus Chromobacterium; species Chromobacterium fluminis. The sequence continues at coordinate 20,213 of NZ_JAAOMA010000013.1, forward strand.
ACAGCGTTGGGCGGCTTGGATGCCGGGCCGCGAGTCGGCCGCCGACTGGGCGCAACGGCCGTTGCAGGCGGCCGAGGCGCCCATTGCGTATCCGGACTGCCGTTTCGTCGACGCGGCGCAGCGGCGGCGCTTGAGTCCGCTGGCGCGCATCTGTCTGCATTTGGCCCAAGCGTGCGCGGCGGACGCGCCGGCGGCGAAGCTGGTGTTCGCCTCTCGCCACGGCGAGGTCAACCGCACGCATTTGATGCTGGAAGACATCGCGGCGGACTCTCCGGTTTCCCCCACGGTGTTCGGGCTTTCCGTGCATAACGCGATTGCCGGCACGCTGTCCTTGTTGCGGCGCGACGAGTCGGCGGCGACGGCGGTGGCCGCCGGAGAACGCACATTGGGCTACGGCCTGCTGGAGGCGGCGCTGACGGCGGCGGAAGACCCCGCGCAACCGGTGCTGCTGCTGTTCGCGGATCTGCCCCTGCTTCCGTTCTATCAAGGCGCCGACGACGCACTGGACCAACCCCAGGGCTTGGCCTTGCTGCTGCGGGCCGGCGCGCCGCGCTGGAGTTTGCGACAGGACGCGCGCGCGCGCGCGCCGGAAGGCTGGCCGCAGCCGGCCTGGCTGGCGCACGGACTGGCCGGCGGACGGACGCAGCTGGAACTGAACGGCTGGAGGCTGAGCCGTGAGGGGGCTTAGTTATGGCTGGCGCTTGCTGATGACGGCCTTGGCCTTCTCCTTGTTCAGCGAGGGCGCTTTGCTGCTGACGCTGGTGGTGTTTCCGGCCTTGCGTCTGGTGCCCAATCGCAACGGCCGCCGCCAGCGGCTGGCGCGGGCCATCATCCAGCGCGCTTTCGCCTTGTTCATCGGCTTCATGCGCCTCAGCGGCATCATGAGGCTGAGCATGAGCGGCGAGGGGCGGCTGGAACAGGCGCGGGGCACGCTGGTGCTGGCCAACCATCCGACGCTGATCGATGTGGTGGCGATCATCGCCCGCATGCCCAACGCCAATTGCGTGGTCAAGGCCGCGCTGTGGGACAGCCCCTTTCTGGGCGGCGTGGTGCGCGCCGCCGGCTATATCCGCAACGACGATTCCGGGAGCTTGATCGCGGATTGCGCCGCCTCGCTGCGACGAGGCGACAATCTGCTCATCTTCCCGGAGGGAACGCGCACCGTGCCCGGGCGCGAACTCAAGTTTCAACGCGGCGCCGCCCATATCGCGCTGGCGGCTCAGGCTCCCATTCTGCCGGTGACGCTGAGTTGCAGCCCGTCCACGCTGACCAAGGACAAGCGTTGGCATCAGATCCCGGCGCGGCGTTTCGACTTCGGCCTGGACACCGGCCGGCCGCTGGCCCTGGCGGAACTGTTGCCGGCCGAGACGCAGCCGTCGCTGGCCTCCCGCCGTTTGAGCGAGGCCTTGCAAGATTATTTCAGCCAAACATTGGCAAGGAAGGAAAGCTGGACATGAGTGCGCTGGAACATGAAATCAAGTTGTTGATCATTTCGGCCCTGGAACTGGAAGACATGGGTGCCGAGGATATCGACGCCGAAGCGCCGTTGTTTGGCGAAGGACTGGGCTTGGATTCCATCGACGCGCTGGAATTGGGCGTGGCATTGAAAAAGACATACAAGGTGAAGCTGGAAGCCAACGATCCCGCCACCAAGGCGCATTTCGCCTCGGTGGCCAGCCTGGCTCGCTTTGTCGCAACGCAACAGGAAGCATGAGAATGACCCGTGAGCAAATTCTGAATGAACTGAGGATCATTCTGCAGGACACTTTCGAAATCGAGCCGGAGCGCGTGACGGCGGAGGCCAATCTGTTCGTCGATCTGGAGCTGGACTCGATCGACGCGGTGGACCTGGCGATCAAGCTGCAGCAACTGACCGGCAAACGCATCAAGCCGGATGGCTTCAAAACGGTGCGGACCGTGGATGACGTGATCACCGCGGTCGAGCAGCTGCTGGCCGCCTGAGATGCCGGCGACGCGCCTGTTGGCGGCGCTGGGCGCTTGTTGTTATCCGCTCGCCGTTTTTCTGGGCCTGCAATATTTTCCGCCCCGCGCGGTGGGCGCCGCCTTGCTGCTGCTGTTCTTGCTGCGCTACCGGCGGCAAAGCCGCGCGCTGTGGCGAGACCTGGCCGCGGCCCAGCGCGGCGCCTTGCTGGGCATGATCGTCTTGTCCGCCCTGGTGGCCCTGACCGGCAGCGCCTTGCTATTGCGTTTGATGCCGGCGTTCATCAGCCTGTCCATGCTGTGGGTGTTCGCCCACTCGCTGCGTCATCCGCCCACGATGATTGAGCGCTTCGCCCGTCAGATCACGCCGGACTTGCCGCCGGAAGGCGTGGCCTACACCCGGCGCGTGACCCGCGTCTGGTGCGGGTTTTTCGTTTTCAACGCCGCGGCGGCCCTGTACACCGCCTTGCCGGCGGGGCAGGACTTCTGGCTCTGGTACAACGGCCTGGCGTCCTATCTGTTGATGGGCGCCTTGTTCGCCGTCGAATGGCTGTATCGGCGCTGGCGCTTTCCCGAGGCGCGGGCATGAGCGCGCTGGCTCTGGAGAGCGTGTTGATCGGCGGCCGCGACCCGGACAGGGTGGCGGCTTTGCGCGACGGGCGGCCCTTGACGTGGCGCGACTTCAGCGACGCGGTGGCCGGCGTGGCCGCCACGCTGGAGCCCGGCCGGCGTTATGCGCTGATCGCCGCGGATGCCTGGCTGTTCGCCGTCGCGCTGTTTGCGGTTTGGCGCGCGGACGCGGAGGCGATGGTGCCCAACAACGCCTTGCCCGCCACCTTGAGCGGGCTGGCGGAGTCTTTCGACGAGGCGCTGGACGACGCCGCGCTGCGGGCGCGGATGGCTTCGCCGGGCGCGCCCGCAGCGGCGCGCCTGCTGGACGGCGAGCGCTGCCGGCTGACCTTGTTCACCTCCGGCTCCACCGGCGAGCCCAAGTCCATCGTCAAGCGCCTGCGGCAGCTCTCGGCCGAGGTGGCGGTGCTGGAGCGCAGTTTCGGCGCGCAAGCCGGCGACGCCTGCGTGCTGGCGACGGTGCCGCATCATCATATTTACGGACTGCTGTTCCGTCTGCTGTGGCCGTTGAGCGCCGGCCGGGTCTTCGAAGTGTCGCCGCATTTCCTGCCAGAGGATTTGCTGGAGGCCGCCGCGGGCTTGGGCGGGGTGACCCTGATCGGCAGCCCGGCGCAGCTGTCGCGGCTGCCCGAGCTGATCGACCTGCCGGCCTTGCTGTCCCGCACGCGGCTGTGCGTGTCTTCGGGCGGCCCGCTGCCGGCCGACGCCGCCGCGGCGTTTGCCGCGGCCGGGGGCCAGGCGCCGCTGGAGATCTTCGGCAGCACCGAGACTGGCGGCGTGGCCTGGCGCCGTCAAAGCGACGGCGACCGCGCCTGGACGCCGCTGCCCTCGGTGCGCTGCTCCGTCGGCGAGGAAGGCGCGTTGCGGATCGTGTCGCCCTTCCTGCCCGACGACGCGCCCTGGCTGGCGTCGGACGCCGCCGAGTTTTTGCCGGACGGCCGCTTTCTCTTGCAAGGCCGGCGCGATCGTGTGGTGAAACTGGCGGAAAAAAGGCTGTCGCTGGGCGAGCAGGAACAAAGACTGGCCGATCATCCGTGGCTGGATGCCGCCGCGCTGCTGGTGCTGCCGGCGCGGCGCGACACGCTGTGCGCCGTTGTCGCGCTGTCGGCGCAGGGGAGGGCGCAACTCGCCGCCCTGGGCAAGTTGGCGACGCAGCAGGCGCTGCGGCGCTATCTGACGGCCTGGTACGAGCCGGTGCTGTTGCCGCGTCGCTGGCGCTTTGTCGACGTTCTGCCGCAGACCGAACGCGGCAAGCCGGACCGAGCGGCGATGCCGGGATTGTTTTGAATTTGGAAGGTATTGGCGCAATGACCCCCTCGCAGGCTTTCACGCCCCCTTATTCCGTGTTGGAACAGACGGAGGACGCCTGCCGCGTGTCCATCCCGCTGGCGGCGGACGCGGCCTGCTTTGACGGCCATTTTCCCGGCTTCCCCGTGCTGCCCGGCGTGGTGCAGCTGCATTGGGCGGCGCGCATCGCCGCCCGGACTCTGGGCAGCGCCGGCGTTTTCGCCGGCATGGATCAGATCAAATTCACCGGCATCGTCCGGCCGGGCGACGCCTTGGAACTGGTGTTGCAACTGGACGCGGCCAATGGCCGCCTGAATTTCGTCTATGAAGTGGCGGGCCGGAAAATGTCCTCCGGTCGGCTGCGGATGCAAGCGCAATGAGCTTCCGTCCCTGTCTGATCATTCCCTGCTACAACCACGGCTCCACCATGGGCGGAGTCTTGGAGCGGCTGCGGCCTTACGGCGTGCCCGCCTGGGTGGTGGACGACGGCAGCGAGGAACCCACCCGGCAGATGCTGGAGGCGCTGGCGCGCGCGGAGCCTTGGGTGCGTCTGCTGCGTTTGCCGCGTAACGGCGGCAAGGGCGCCGCGGTCATGCATGCGATGCGGCTGGCCTACCGAGAGGGCTACAGCCACGCTTTGCAAGTGGACGCGGACGGCCAGCACGCGTTGAGCGACGTGCCGCGTTTTTTGGCGCGGGCGGCGGAGCGGCCCGACGCGGTGATCGCCGGCCGTCCCTTGTACGACGCCAGCGTGCCCAAAGCTCGTCTATATGGCCGCTATCTGACCCATTTCTGGGTCTGGATTGAAACGCTGTCCTTCGATATCGCCGATTCCATGTGCGGCTTCCGCTGCTACCCGTTGGCGGCGACGGAGGCTTTGCTGCGGCGAACCCGCATTCCGCGGCGGATGGATTTCGACATCGAGATCATCGTGCGTCTGCATTGGGCCGGCGCGCCGGTGCTCAACCTGCCGACCAGGGTGACGTATCCGAGCGGCGGCCTCTCCCATTTCGACGCCCTGCGAGACAATGCCCGCATCAGCCTGATGCACACCCGGCTGGCCTTGGGCATGCTGCCGCGCGTGCCGCGCTTGCTGCGCCGTCGCTGGCGCGAGGCGCGCGCATGAGCTGGGCGGCCACCGCGGAGCGCGGCTCGCTGCTGGGCATGAAAATCCTGCTGGGCTTCTACCGCCTGCTGGGCGCGCGCTCGGTGCGGCTGCTGCTCTATCCCATCGTCGCCTATTTCTTTCTCACCGGCCGCGCCGCGCGCGCCGCCTCGAGGGATTTTCTGCGGCGCGCGCGCGCCGACGACGGCGATCCGTCGCCCGTCCGCGCGCTGGACGTCTACCGCCATCTCTACAGCTTCGCCGAAGCCGCCGCCGACAAAATGGCGGCCTGGGCCGGAGGCCTGCCGCCGGAGGCGGTGGAGGCGCCGGGCAGCGACGATATGCGGGCGCTGTTGGCGAGAGGGCGCGGGGCGCTGCTGGTGGGCTCGCACCTGGGCAATCTGGAAATGTGCCGGGCGCTGGGACACGCGGCCGGCGCGCGCAGGGTCAACGCCGTGGTCTACACCCGGCACGCCGCGCGGTTTTCCCGTTTGCTGGCGGCGGCCAGCGGCGACTACGCCGTCAACCTGATCCAGGTGCAGGACATGGGCGTGGACACCGCCATCCTGCTCAAGGACAAGATAGACAACGGCGAGTGGGTGGTGATCGTTGGCGACCGCACCCCGGCCAGCGACAATGGGCGAGTGCAGCGCGCCGAGTTCCTGGGCGGCTCGGCCGCCTTCGCGGAAGGGCCGTGGATTCTGGCCAGCCTGCTGGAGTGTCCGGTCTATTTGCTGTTCTGTCTCAAACGGCAGCGGCGTTACCACATTACGCTGGAGCCGTTCGAGGAACGGCTCCGCCTGCCGCGCCGCGAGCGCGGCGAGGCCCTGCGGCGGACGATTCAGCGTTACGCCGATCGCCTGGCCTGGCATGCGCGGCGCTCGCCGCTGCAATGGTTCAATTTTTACGATTTCTGGCGCGCTTAGCCGGAAGCGACAGCTGCCGCGTGGCGCGGCGAGAAAGAGTCCGTAGTGATGAAGAGCAAGGAGGCGCTCAGCGTGGGCGCCGGACGTTTGACGATTGAAGACGTGTGCGCGGCGGCGCAGGGACAAGTGCAAGTGGAGTTGGCCGGCGGCGCGTTTCCGGAACGCATCGAACGCGGCGCCGCCTTCCTGGCCGGCCTGCTGGCCGAGGGCGGCGAAGTCTACGGCGTCAACACCGGTTACGGCGACAACTGCACGGTGACGATTCCCGCCGCGCTGGTGGCGGAGCTGCCGCTGCATCTGACGCGCTACCACGGCTGCGGCCTGGGCGACTACCTGGATGAAGCGTCCACGCGCGCGGTGCTGCTGGCCCGGCTCAACTCCCTGTCCCAGGGCGTGTCCGGCGTGCGCTGGCTATTGCTGCAAAGACTGGCCGCCCTGCTGTGGCACGATGTGCTGCCGCTGATTCCGGCCGAGGGCTCGGTGGGCGCCAGCGGAGATTTGACGCCGCTGTCCTATGTGGCCGCCGTCTTGTGCGGCGAGCGCGAAGTGTGCTACCGGGGCCAAGTGCGGCCGGCGGCGGCGGTGCTGGCCGAACTGGACCTGCCGCCGTTGACGCTGGCGCCGAAAGAAGGGCTGGCCTTGATGAACGGCACGGCGGTGATGACCGGCCTGGCCTGCCTGGCCTTCGCCCGCGCCGAATACCTGACCCGGCTGAGCGCGCGGCTGACCGCGCTGTCCTGCCTGGCCTTGAAAGGCAATCGCGGCCATTTCGCGCCGGAGCTGTTCGCGGTCAAGCCGCATGAAGGCCAGAACCAGGTGGCCGCCTGGATCTACGCCGATCTGGACGACGGCGGCGAAGCGCGCGAACAGATCCGCCTGCAAGACCGTTACTCCATCCGCTGCGCGCCGCACATCATCGGCGTGCTGCGCGACGCCTTGCCCTGGCTGCGCCGCGACATCGAGAACGAACTGAACAGCGCCAACGACAACCCCATCATCGATCCGGACCTGGAGCGGGTGTTGCACGGCGGCCATTTCTACGGCGGCCATATCGCTTTCGCCATGGACGGCATGAAAAACGCGGTGGCCAATCTGGCCGACCTGATGGACCGGCAACTGGCGCTGCTGGTGGACACCCGCTACAACCACGGCCTGCCGCAGAATCTGTCCGGATCGCGCGGCGAACGGGCGGCGATCAACCACGGCTTCAAGGCGGTGCAGATCACCGCCTCGGCCTGCGCGGCGGAAGCCTTGAAGCTGACCATGCCGGCCTCGGTGTTCTCCCGCTCCACCGAATGCCACAACCAGGACAAGGTCAGCATGGGCACCATCGCCGCGCGCGACGCGCTGCGCGTGTTGCAGCTGACCGAACAAGTGGCGGCCTGCCTGACGCTGGCGGCGGCGCAGGGCGTGCGCTTGCGGCGGCAATCCGGCGAACTGGATATCAGCCGGCTGCCGCCGGCGCTGGGCGATTTCGTGGCCGAACTGGAGACGCTGTCCCCCTTCCTGGACGAGGACCGCCGTCAGGACGGCGAACTGCGCCTGGCGATAGAGCGGATTCAGCAACGCGCCTGGAGCCTGTACTGATGGCGGTGGAAGCCAAGGCGGCCGCGTCTTTGCCGGCGGCGGAGATCGAAATCGAGATTCCCTTCCACGACGTGGACGTGCTGCACGTGGCCTGGCACGGCCATTACGTGAAGTACTTCGAACTGGCGCGCACCGCGCTGCTGCGCAGCTTCGACTACGACTACCCGCAGATGTGCGATTCCGGCTACGCCTGGCCGGTGACCGAGTGCTATCTGAAATACGTGCGCCCGGCCCGCTACGGCCAGCGGGTGATCGCGCGCGCGCAACTGACGGAATACGAAAACCGCCTCAAGGTGGTTTACCAACTGCGCGACGCCCTCAGCGGCGAAAAACTGACTCAGGGCCACACCGTGCAAGTGGCCTTGGACCTGGCCGACGACATGGCGCTGCAGTTCGTCACGCCGGCGGTGTTGTGGAACAAACTGGGCATCCCATGCGAGGAATGACGATGTTGAAACCGTGGACGCGCCGCGCAGGCGGCTTGCTGGCGCTCTTGCTGGCCGGGCTTGCGCCGCTGGCGCAGGCCGAGGATTTGCTGAGCCAGATTTCCAGAAAACTGGCGGCGAATTCGGTCTTGCACGCGGATTTCGCGCAGAGCCGGCAGATGGCCGCCTTGAAAAAGCCGCTGCAGTTGTCCGGACGCATGGTGTTGTCGCGTGAAAACGGCGTGATCTGGTCCATCGTCAAACCGTATCAACTGGGCTATGTGATGACGCCCAAGGGCGTGAGCGAACTGCTGCCCGACGGCAGCCGCCGCGAGCGGGCCAGCCGCGACATCCCCGGCATCGGCTCGGTGGAGGGCTTGTTCCGCGGCTTGCTGGCCGGGGACAGGAATTTGCTGCAGCAGCACTTCGCGGTGGAGGCCAAGGGCAGTCCCGCCGCCTGGACCCTGTTGCTGAAGCCCAAGCCGGGGCCTTTGCAAAAAGGCCTGGGCGCGGTGGAGCTTGCCGGCGCCGCGCAGCTGGAACGCGTGTCGCTGACCGAGCCCGGCGGCGACAGCACACAGATCCGCTTCAGCCGGATTGATGCGCAAAGCCCGCTGAGCGCCGAGGAAAGCCGCTTGCTGGGAGGGCGTTGATGCGCAAGCGCTTTTATGGCTGGCTGGCGCTGATGCTGCTATGCCTGGCCTCGCTGCTGCCCTATCTGGGGCGGCCCTTGCCGGTGCAGACCAATATGCTGGCGATGCTGCCGGACGACGCGCGCCAACCCGAGGTGGAGCGCGCCTTGGCGCAACTGGCGGCCAAGGCGGGCGAGCGCCTGGTGGTGATGGTGGGGCATCGCGATCCGGCCCAGGCCAGCCGCCTGGCGGAACAGGCGGCCGCCCGGCTGCGCGCCCTGCCGGCCTTGCGCTCGGTGCAAGGGAAAATTGGCGACCTTGACCCGGCGCGCCTGTTGCGGCCTTACGCCCCTTACCGCCACGGCCTGTTGACCGACGCCGACCGCGAGGGGCTGCGGCAAAACCCGCAAGCGTATCTGGAAACCCTGTTGCTGCGCCGCTTGAGCCTGCCGGGACAGGGCGCCTTCGGCCTGCCGCTGGCGGAGGATCCCTTCGGCCTGTTCGGTAATGTGTTGGCCGCGCTGCCTATGGCCAAGTCGTCGTTGCAGATCAAGGACGGCTGGCTGGCGACGGAGCGAGACGGCGTGTCCTGGCGCTTGCTGAGCGCGCCCTTGAACGGCGACGCTTACGATCCGGCGCTGCAGCAAGTCCTGAGCCGCGAAGTGGCGGAACTGCGCACGCTGGCGGAGGCCGGCGGCGGCCAGCTGGCCGCCACCGGCGCGGTGCTGTTCGCCGGCGAGGCGCGCGGCGGCGCCGAAGCGGAAATGAACAGGATAGGCAGCGTGTCGATGGCGGCCGTCATCGGCCTGATGTTGCTGGTGTTCCGCCGGCTGCGCCATCTGGCCTTGTCCGGCGCGGTGATCGCCGCGGGCACGCTGACGGCGGTGGCCGCCACCCTGGCGGTGTACGGCCAGTTGCACTTGCTGACCCTGGTGATGGGCGCCAGCCTGATCGGCGTGGCGATAGACTACTCGACCCATCTGTTCGCCAGCCAGTTGCAAGACGGGCCGGATTGGGACGTGGAGCGAGCGCTGGCCGCCATTCATCCGGCCATCCGCATGGGGCTGCTGACCACCTTGCTGGGCTACGGTGCGCTGGCTCTGCTGCCGTTTCCGGGGCTGCGCCAGATCGCCTTCTTCTCCAGCGCCGGCCTGGTCGGCGCCTATCTGACCGTGCTGTGGTGCGTGCCTTGCTTTGTGCGTCAGGCCGCGCCGGCGTCGGCGCGGGGCATTCTGCCGCCGATAGGCCGCGCTTTCGGCCGTTACTGCCAATTCATGCGCGGCCGCCGCCTGGCCGCGCTCTTGCTGGCGCTGGGCGCGCTGTCGCTGCCGGGGCTGGCCCGATTGCAGGCGGACGACGATGTGCATCAGTTGATTCGGCCCTCGGCTGAGTTGCTGGCGCAGGAACACTTGATTCGAGAGCTGGCGGGGCAGGGCAATAGCCGCCAGTTCTTCCTGCTGGAAGCACCCAGCGAAGCCGCCTTGCTGCGCCTGGGCCGGCAGTTGGACGGCCGCCTAGACGCCTTGGTGAGCGCCGGCCAGCTGCAAGGCTATCAATCCTTGTCCAGCTTGCTGCCGCCGCCGGAGCGGCAACAGGCCGACCACGCGCTGCTGCAAGACGCAATGCGACACGCCGGCCGGCAAGTGCTGCAGGACGCCGGTGTGCGCGACGAGATCGCCGGCGGCTATCTGGCCGGCCTGGCGCGGCCGGGGCCGTCCTTGACGGCGGAAACGCTGCTGGCTCAGCCGCTGGCCGCGCCGCTGCGCCACCTGTGGCTGGGACGGCACGACGGCGTCTGGCGCATGGCGGTGATGCCGGGCGACTTCCGCAAGCTGGACGCTTTGCGGCAAGCGGCGCAAGGGCTGGACGGCGTCACGCTGGTGGACAAGGCCGCCAGCGTGTCCGAACTGTTCCGCCAGTTCCGCGAGGCCTCCACGCTGATGTTCGCGTTGTCGCTGCTGGCCATCGTGGCGCTGATGCAGCGCCGTTACGGCTGGCGGCGCGCGCTGCTCTTGGCCGCTCCGGTCAGCCTGGCGGTGCTGTTCACCCTGGGCGCGCTGGGCTGGCTGGGCGTGAGCGCCAATCTTTTCGTCGTGCTCGGCTTCCTGATGGTGCTGGGCGTGGGCGTGGACTACGCGATCTTCGTGGAGGAGGGCCGCCGTCATCATCAGCAGGCGGCGTTGCTGGCGGTGGGGCTGTCGGCCTTGACCACCTTGCTGTCCTTCGGCTTGTTGGCCGCGAGCGCCACCCCCGCGGTCAGCAGCTTCGGTTTGACTCAATTGATAGGCGTGGGCCTGGCGGTGCTGCTGGCGCCTATGGTGACCCTGTTCAAGACCGGGGACGCGGGAAGGGCCGAGTCATGTTGAAACTGCTGCCCCTGCTGTTCTTGCTCGCCGCTTGCGCCGGCGGCGGCCATTGCGTTCGCCTGCCGCAAACCCCGGCCTACTGTCTGCGGCAACCCGCCGAGACTTATAACGCCAGCCAGTTGGTGACGGCGAGCGGCAGCGGTTTTCGCGAACTGTCCTTGCTGCAGCTGGAGGCCGATGGGCAGCGGCTGTCGCTGGCGGCCTTGTCGCCGTTGGGCCAGCCCTTGCTGAGCGCCGGCTGGGACGGCCGACGCTGGAGCGCGAGCTCGCCGTTCGGCCACCGGGTCAGCGACCAGGGGCCGGCGATGCTGGCCCTGGTGCAATGGCTGCACCTGCCCGAGGCCGCCGTTCTGGACGGCTTCGGCCGCGCGCCCGCCTGGTGGCTGCACGCGGCGGACGGCCAGCGTCGGCTGATGAACGGCGACCAAACCCTGCTGATCGACGCGCCGACGCCCAAGGGACGGCGCGTCCGGCTGCCGCAGCTGGGCATGACGCTGGAGATCGAATCCTTGGCGGTGATGGCGCCGGAGGCGGAGGCTCAATGACGGTTTATCTGAACGAATTGGCGATGATCAACGCGCTGGGCCGCGAGCTGCCGGAGATCCACCGGCGCTTGCTGGCCGGCGACTGCGGCGGCATGTGCGAGGAGGCCGGCGCGGTGGTGGGCCGGGTGGCGGGCGCGCTGCCGGAGATCCCGGCTGAGCTGGTCCGCTACGACAGCCGCAACAACCGGCTGCTCCTGGCCGCGCTGGAGCCCTTGCGCGCCCGCGTGGAGGCGCTGGCCGCGCGTTACGGGCGTCATCGGATCGGCGTGGTGCTGGGCACCAGCACCTCGGGCATCCTGGAGACGGAACTGGCGGTCGCCGCCGAGGCGGCCGGGCAGGTGCGGCCGGAGCGCTACGATTACGCACAGCAGGAAATGGGCAGCCCGGCCTTGTTCCTGGCCGAGCTGTTGCGGCTGGACGGCGTCGCCTATGTGGTCTCCACCGCCTGTTCCTCCAGCGCCAAGGCGGTGGCCGCCGCCGCCCGCTTGTTGTCGCAAGGGCTGTGCGACGCGGTGATTTGCGGCGGGGCGGACAGCCTGTGCCAGCTGACCCGGCAGGGCTTCGCCGCCCTGGAGTCCGTCAGTCCCGTCTTGTGCCAGCCGATGAGCGCGCGACGCCACGGCATCAATATCGGCGAGGGCGCCGCCTTGTTCATCGCCAGCCGCGAGCCGGGCCCGGTGGCCTTGCTGGGCTACGGCGAAAGCAGCGACGCCTGGCATATGTCGTCGCCGCACCCGGAAGGCCGCGGCGCGGAGGAGGCGATGCGGCGGGCCTTGCGAATGGCCGGCGCGGAGGCGGCCCAGGTGGGGTACGTGAATCTGCACGGTACGGCCACCGTCAAGAATGATGAAATGGAAAGTCTGGCGATGCGGCGGGTGTTTCCCGACGGCGTGCCGGCCAGTTCCACCAAGCCCTTGGTCGGCCACCTGCTGGGGGCCGCCGGCGCCACCGAGCTGGGCTTCGGCTGGCTGGTGCTGAGCGACAGCCGGCGCCGGCTGCCGCCGCATGTCTGGGACGGCGCGGCGGACCCGGCCCTGCCGGCGCTGAAACTGACGCAAGCCGGCGCTGCGCTGCCCGCGGGGCGGCCGCTGGTGATGAGCAACTCTTACGCCTTTGGCGGCAATAACGTGTCGCTGTTGCTGGCGGCAACAGCGACGGACGAGAACGAACACGCATGATGTTACCGGCTATCACCGAAGTCTTGCCGCACCGCGGCGGCATGTTGCTGCTGGAGGCGGTGCAACGCTACGACAGCGCGGGCCTGGAGGCGCGCGCCACGCCGGACGCGGCGGCATGGTACGCGGACGCCGCCGGCGATATGCCGGCCTACATCGGCATCGAACTGATGGCCCAGGCGGTGGCCGCCTGGGTGGGCCTGACGGCGCGCCAGGCGGGGCTGCCGGTCAAGCAGGGCGTGCTGTTGGGCACGCGTCGTTACCAGCCGGCCTGCGCGACGTTCGCCGCCGGGCGGCCGCTGCGGGTGACCGCCAGCCCGGTCTATCGCGACGAGTCCGGCATGGGGTCCTTCCTGTGCGAGATCGCCTGCGGTGAAGACCGGCTGGCCGAGGCCACCATCAATGTGTTCGAACCGGAAGATTTCGCCTTATTTCTGCAGGAAAGCAGCGCACAATGAAAAAAAGAATCCTGATCACCGGATCCAGCCGGGGCATAGGCCGGGCAGTGGCCTTGCAACTGGCGAGAGACGGCTTCGACGTGGCCATCCACTGTCGCAGCCGCCGTGAAGAAGCGGAGGCCGTGGCAGCGGCCGCCCGCGCGGAGGGCGCGGCGGCGACGCTGATGCAATTCGACGTCAACGACCGCGAGGCCGCGCGCGCGGCCATCGAAGCGGACATCGCCGCCAACGGCGCGTTCTGGGGCGTGGTGCTGAACGCGGGCGTGACCCGCGACAACGCCTTCCCGGCGCTGGAGGGCGAAGACTGGGACCTGGTGGTAAACACCTCGCTGGCCGGTTTCTACAATGTGACCCATCCGCTGATCATGCCCATGGTCCGCGCCCGCAGCGGCGGCCGCGTCGTCACCCTGTCCTCCGTCTCCGGCGTGATGGGCAACCGCGGGCAAGTGAATTACAGTGCGGCCAAAGCGGGCCTGATCGGCGCCACCAAGGCGCTGGCGGTGGAACTGGCCAGCCGCAAGATCACGGTGAACTGCGTGGCGCCGGGCCTGATCGACACTGATATCCTGGAAGGCGCTCCGGTGGACGAGGCCCTGAAAATGGTGCCGATGAACCGGGTGGGGCGGCCGGAGGAAGTGGCCGCTCTGGTGGCCTTCCTGATGTCCGACGGCGCCGCCTACATCACCCGCCAGGTGATAGGCGTGAACGGAGGCATTGTCTGATGCGCCGCGTCGTGATCACCGGCATGGCGGGCATTACCAGCCTGGGCCATGACTGGCCCGCCATCGCGGCCAAGATCCGGGCCGGCCGCAACGGCGTGCGCGCCATGCCGGAGTGGGACGGCTTTCCGGATTTGAACACCCGCCTGGGCGCCCCGGTGGACGACTTCGCGCTGCCGGCCCACTATCCGCGCAAGATGTCCCGCGCGATGGGACGAGTGGCGCAAATGGCGGTGTGCACCACCGAACGCGCCCTGCTGGACGCCGGCCTGCTGCAAGACCCCTGCATCAAGGACGGCCGCATGGGCGTGGCCTACGGCTCCTCGTCCGGCAGCGTGGCGCCGATACAGGCCTTCGGCCAGATGTTGGCCACCGGCTCCATGGCCGGCGTCACCTCCACCAGCTACATCCAGATGATGAGCCACACCGCCGCGGTCAATATCGGCTTGTACTTCGGCCTGACCGGCCGGGTGATTCCCACCGCCAGCGCCTGTACTTCCGGCAGCCAGGCCCTGGGCTACGCCTACGAAACCATACGTTTCGGCCGCTGCGACATGATGATAGCCGGCGGCGCGGAGGAAATGTCGGCCGGCGGCGCGGCGGTGTTCGACACCTTGTACGCCACCAGCCAGCGCAACGACGAGCCGGCGCATACGCCGCGGCCCTTCGACCGCGACCGAGACGGCCTGGTGGTGGGCGAGGGCGCTTGCACCCTGGTGCTGGAGGAACGCGAGCACGCGCTGGCGCGCGGCGCCGCCATCTATGCCGAAATCTGCGGCTTCGGCACCAATTCCGACGGCAGCCACATCACCCAGCCGGAAGCGCCGACCATGGCGCGCGCGATGCGGCTGGCGCTGGACGACGCCGGTCTATCCGCCGGCGCGATAGGCTACGTCAACGCCCACGGCACCGCCACCGACCGCGGCGACATCGCGGAAACCCAGGCCACCGCCGCCGTGCTGGGGCGGGCGCCGATCAGCTCGCTGAAAAGCTATTTCGGCCACACCCTGGGCGCCTGCGGCGCGCTGGAAGTGTGGTTGACGGTGGAAATGCTGCGTGAAGGCTGGCTGGCGCCCACACTGAACCTGGACCGGGTGGACCCCGCCTGCGGCGAACTGGACTACCTGACCGGGGCCATCCGCCGGGCCGATGTCGAATACGCGATGAGCAACAACTTCGCCTTCGGCGGCATCAACACATCCCTGATTTTGAAACAGGCCGGTTAAAGCGGCCAGGAGAGAAAACATGCGTCAACTACGCGCTTATATTGCAGCCCTGCTTTTGGCGATGACCGCCGTTTCCGCGCAGGCCGCGCCGGCCAGCGTGCCGGTGCGCGACGTGACCGACCAACTGGTGGCGCGCATGGACGGCAAGCCGATGACCGCGGACATGCTGCGTCGCGCCATCATCGCCGGCGCCGGCAGCAAGGGCTGGGTGGTGGTGGCCGACGGCGAAGGCAAGCTGCTGGCCAGCCTGGACGTGCGCGGCAAGCATCAGGCCAAGGTGGCCATCAGCTACGGCGCGGACCGCTACAGCGTCAAATACCTGTCCGCCAACAACCTGAACGTGGAAACCAAGAGCGAGAACAAAAACTATAGCGGCGCCGCGGAAAAAGCGCCGGTAGGCACCGTGCTGATCCACCCCAACTACAACCGCTGGGTCTCCATCATGGTGCAAGAGATCCAGGCGTCGGCCAACCAGATCGCGCCTTGAACATGAAGCGTCGCGTCGTCGTCAGCGGCTATGGTCTGGCCAGCCCCATCGGCAACGATGAGGCAACGGCGCTGACGGCCTTGCGCAACGGCCGCAGCGGCGTCGCCGCGCGGCCGGATTTCGCCGAGCTTGGCATGAACAGCCGGGCGGCCGGCGCGCCGCGCCGCGACGACATCGCCTTGCCGCCGCGCAAGCTGCAACGCTTCATGGCGGACGCGGCCCTGTACGGCTGGCACGCCGCCCAGCAGGCGATTGCCCATGCGCGGCTGCCGGCTTCCGTCCTGCAACACCCGCGCACCGGCCTGGTCGTCGGTTCCGGCGTGGGCTCCACGGCCAAGCTGAGCGAGGCGATGGCGATTCTGGCCAGCCGCGGCATTCACCGGCTGACGCCTTATTACGTGCCGCAGATCATGGGCAACACCGTATCCGCCAATCTGGCCACCCATCTGGGCGTCCAGGGGCTCAGCCTGGGCGTGACCTCCGCCTGCGCCACCTCCGCGCACGCCATCGGCTACGCTTTCGAACAGATTCAGTTCGGCAAACAGGATGTGATGCTGGCGGGCGGAGCGGAAGAAGTGAGCTGGCAATCCGCGGTACTGTTCGACGTGATGGGCGTGCTGGCCGACGGCGACGCGTCGACGCCGGACACCGCGTCTCGTCCTTATCACGCTGACCGAGACGGCTTCGTCATCGCCGGCGGCGCGGGCGTGCTGGTGTTGGAGGCGCTGGAACACGCGCTGGCGCGCAAAGCCCCCATCATCGCCGAACTGTCCGGTTACGCCGCCTGCAGCGATGGACACAGCATGGTGGCGCCCAGCGGCGCGGGCGCAGAGCGCTGCATGCGGCTGGCGCTGGCGGACGCCGGTTTGGAACGGGTGGACTACATCAATACCCACGCCACCGGCACGCCGCAAGGGGACCGCGTCGAAATCGAGGCCGTCCGGGCCGTGTTCGGCGCCGAGGCCGTGCCCGCCTTCTCCTCCACCAAGGGCCTGACCGGCCACGCGATCGCGGCGGCCGGCGCAATGGAAGCCATCTTCAGCTTGCAGATGATGCGCCACGGCTTTGTCGCCGCCTCGCCGCAATACGGCGAGCTGGACGATTGCCTGGCCGGTCTGCCGTTCGTTCGGCACGCTCGGCCGGCCCAGTTGGACAGCGTGCTGTGCAACAGCTTTGGTTTCGGCGGCGCCAACGCCTGTCTGGTGTTCTCCCGCGCGGGGCTTTGAGGCCCCGCTTCAGGCTTACTTGAGCACCTGCGCCTTCAGCGCCACGCCCGCCATCAAGAAGCCGCTGCCGCACATATATTCCTTGGCGTTGCTGATCTCCTCAGACTTGTAATAACTGCGGATATTGACCACGGCGGAGCCGTCTTCCTTGCGCGCGCGCTCCTGGAACTCCAGCAGCGCGGAAATGAAGGCGCGTTGGCAGGCGGCGGCGTTGTCCTTGCCGAAGCTATTGGTCTTTTTATTGCTCACCCATTCGCCCAGCACCTTGCCTTTGCCGCCGCGGGCAAAGCGGAAGGCGATGTTCGGGTCCAGCTTTTCCTTGGCCAGATCGCTGTTCAGCGCGTCTTCGATGGACAGCATCAGTTTTTCATCCGCGGCGTGGGCGACGGCGGGCAGCGCCAGCGCGCAGGCCAGCAGCAGAGAGGCGATTCGTTTGTGCAGAGTCATGGGTTTGGCGATTCGGCTGTTAAGAGGCTGATGAACGACGCCGGCGGCGCGCCTGCCGCGCCGCCGCGTCGAATCGAGGCCCCGCAGTGTACTCGCGCGCGCAGCCCATTCCAAAGACAGTATTAACATTGAAACGGCGCGCTTCCGGACGTGGCCTTACTCGCGCGCTGCCGCGGCGTCAGTCCTACGCGGACACTTTCAAGGCTGCGCCTGCAGCGCGTCCAGGCCGTGTTGCAACCACTGCTGCGCCGGTTCCAGCGTCAGATGCAGCACATTGCAGGGGCAGGGCTGTTCCTTGGCCTGCTCCAGCAGCGCCAATACCGCGCGCAGGCTTTCGTGGCCCTTGCGCAGATCGCGTATGGCGCTGCTCAGGCTTTGCTCGCGGGCGTATAGCCGGCTTTCCAGCCGTTTCAGCGAGGCCGGCGCCACGCTGTAGAACGAGCGCAATTCGGAGAGCAGCGCATTCAGGGGAAGAGAGGGAGACAGCAGGGCGCGATAGCGCCGGGTTTGGTGCGTCATCGGAAGGCTCCTATGGCTGGGCCTGCCCTCGCTGCTACGCGGATTTGGCAGGCGGATGACGAGGGTAGCAGACCGGCCATAGCTCCGGCAGGCGCACGAATGCGCCTCCCCGCCAGCGCCTGCCTTTGATAAGGCGGGGACTATGGCGAGGCTATGGCTTTATGAGCTGCTACACCCAAATGCCGCAGAATGAGGCGGCACGCGGCGATTGTTACTGATTGGGGATGGAGGGTCAAGCCAGCGGCTTTGGCGGGGGGCAAGGCCTGCAAGCAGGCGCGGCCGGCGGCTCCGGAGAGAAGTAGCGCCGCCAGAAAGCTTCGCGGCAGGCGTTGTTGAAGCAGATATGGCCGGGCTGGATGGCGTCGCCGGGCGGCTGGCGGACGACTTCGTAACGAATCCAGCACTCGGCGCAGGCGGCCTCGGCCGGGTAATCGTCCTGTTCCGTCGTCCGCTGGATCATTGCGCCATCGTCGAAAACATAGGTGGACTGCTCTGCAACGACCGTATAGCCCTGATCCGTCCAACGGTTCCGGCTTGAGCCGTCCAGGCGCGCGCGGCGCGGGGAGGGCGCGTTCAGGATGGCGTTGACGTAGTTGACCAGATGATTCATGCGGCTGCGGCTTGGACAGGTGCGGAAGGCTGTAATGGTAGGCGCAAACGGAGCGGGGGAGAAGCGGAAGAACAAAACAAAAAAGCCCTGATGGCTCAGGGCTTCAATGTCTGGTCTGGCGGAGAGGGAGGGATTCGAACCCTCGGTACGCTCGCACGTACGCCTGATTTCGAGTCCGATTGTTTTGCTATAATTGTATTAAAATCAACGACTTGCGCCTTTTGCCTACACGCAAGTTACGGCACGCTGCGTCACAGTACTGCTCAGCACAACTGCGCTGAGGCGCGGTTTCGTCACATTTGCTGTTTTCCTCAAAAGTGCGCGGTACAAATCCGCCACATCAAAATGGCTTGGCCGGCCTGCCGTCCATAACCACTCTATAGCGTTCCTTGATCGCGTCTTGAAGCAATGGCACATCTGCCATTCGCGTCTCACCAGCCAGCCCCAGCTGGCGGTATCGTCTCATCACCCCATCCAGGTCAGATATCAGCATCAGCATCCACGTAGCCAACTCAAGCTGCCGGTCATCGGCAGGGAACAGGTCGCCGCATAGCGGCTCAACGCCGCGAAACGATGCGACGATCCGCGCGCCCTGGCCGAGGGTTAAGGTTTTGCTCCGGCCCAGGTGGTCAAACGCGATTGCCGCGCGTTCAAGAATCTCTTCGGGGGGCATGCTGGAATCCGGTTGTGTCCAGATTCCAGCATAGACATCACTCGACGCCGATGCGGTCGCCGGCCAGAATCACCTGGCAGGTGCCGAGTCCTTTTGCAGCTTTGTCGGAGTCGCTGGCGATTGAGTACTGCTCAATCCCAAATCGCTCAAGAGCTGCTGCAAGTTTTTCTCGCTGCGCTCCAGAAAATTCGGCGCTTGCTTCTCCATCACGCTGGCCGGCGCCGGAGGAAGTTTCGGGCAGATTTCCGCCGCCGGCGGGGCGCTGGTCGCGCAGCCGGAGCTGAGCGCGCAGACGAGCAATAGAACCCTGCAATTCAACTTTTCCATTCTCAAGTTCCTCCTGATAAGCGGCCGCGGCCGCGTTGTCGCTGCGAGCTGTTTTTTGCTCAGTGGCCCTGGCCGCTTTCTCTCCTGCCGCCTCCCGCTCCGACGCCTCGGCGCGCTGTGCTGCTGTGTCACGCTCGGCCAGCGCCGACCGGTAATGCCAGCCGGCGAAAAGTAAAACGGCGGCCAATAGCAAGGCCGCCGCAGCTTTGATCCAATTCATGAATAAGCACCTCCATAGAGAAAGGCCGGAAGTCCGGCCTTAAAGGTCTGTCCTGATCCACAGCCACGCACCGGGCGGCCGGTTGCTCTTTGGCATGAGCATCAGGTCAAGGTGATAGCCGCTGTAACCGCCAGTCAGCGTCAGGGCAGGGCGTGCGATGGTGCGGCCCTCGTACTGCAATCCCACTATCTGAGGGCTGGCGCCTACATGCCACCGGCCTGCTGTCTGCCAGCGCGGGCCGAATGCGACAACATGCTCAACCGAGCCGTTCAGCCGGTGCTGCATGTATGCCGCGCCAAGTTCCGGCCCATCTTGCAGCCGTATGTTGAGCGCCACGCCGGCGCCAGGGTCTGCAATGCTTCCGCCTTGCTGCCATCTGGTTGTGGCCGCGATAAGGCTCGGAGTGATTTCGACAGCATGCGCAGATGCTGCAAATACGATCGGCAATAGAAAAGCCAGAGGCTTCATGAGAGTCTCCTATCAAAGGGTGCTGCTGTTGGGAAAAAAGGGTCAGACCCGAACAAGCTTCCAGTCGATGCGGGTGATGTTGATCACCCCGCCTGACGTGCCAGCGCCGTTCCATGTGAACTTGATGTACATCCGGTTATCGATTGGGCTGTTCGCGGCTCCGGCAAGCAAGCCGTCACCGTGCACGACTTCGACCGATGTGTAACCCATCGCCCCGCCGGACTGGCTGTTGCCGCCGGCGATAGTGGCAGAGGCTTGGAACATGTCGGACGAAGCAGTTGACCAGCCGCTGGGCAAGTTCACGCCGGTATCGATAAAGGTGGTCCACGTCCCACTACCACCAACCCAGCCTGAGTTCACCCATGCAACGCCGCTGGCGCGAACGTCCGGAGCAGATACGATGGTGCGGGCGAAATAGCCCGAGCCGTCGAAGTTGATCTGCACCGCGCCGGGGACAAACATCATTGCAGGACTACGGCTTGGGTCGAGGTTGAAATACTTCTGCCGGTCATTGGAATACATGATCCCGGCAGTCACTTCCCCGATGTTGGCCGTGATCGCGGACAACTGACCGACCGCCATGTCACTGGCGGCGACCTGCGACTTTCTCGCCAAGCTTCCCAGTCCGGCCACTCGGTTAACGTCGAGATTCTGGCCAGCGCCGAAAATGATGTTGCCCGCAGTGTCCTTGATTGTAAGGCCGCGCGAATCGATGTGATTGGCCGTGATCGCACCGGCCTGGACCTTGTCGCCGGTGATGCTATTGGCGGCAAGGCGGTCGCCGGTCAACGATCCCACGACGATGTGAGTCGCAGTAATCTGGTTGGCTGCGATCTTGTCCGCCGTGACCGCATTGGCCGCCACTTTATCGGTTGTGATTGCTCCATTTTCGATTAAGGTTGACCCTGAGACACGAGTAACTGAGATCAAGCCAATCACATAGCTACCCGATGTGATGGAGTGCTTGATCCTGATCTGGCCCCAGTTAAATGTGATACTCCTCGGTATTTTCACTGTACTAGAAAATGTCCGATTCCCACTTTGAGACATGGTGAGGTAAACATCATTACCACCACCGTCGAATGACCACCAACTGACTCCAGGCATATGTAACATCACCGCTATGCCGCCTTGAGCCGAATTACCATATATTTCGACCTCTAGGCGATAGGTCGCATCGGGTTCGAGAACGAATTTATTGCTAATAGATTCATTTTGCGAACCGACTTCTAAACGAAGTCTGCGCGTGCTACGTGCCCAGCCGGCAGCAGTATCAACTTCTATTAAGTTGCCTGGCCGTCCCCACCAATCAAGCTGGTAATAATTTGGATCGGGTATCAAACTTTCGCCAGGATTAATTAGCAGTTGATCTGCGGTGATCACGAACTGGGAAACCGTACCGTCATTGAATGCTTGAATGCCTGCCAGCTTCTGCCGTCCGTCACTTTGCGCAGCGCCCAGCACCACCCCCCACTTACTGGAGACCTTGCCGTCCAGCGTCGCCTGGGCTTGCTGGATCTGGGTAACGCTTGCCTCGGTGGTGCCGACACGAGCATTGACGGTTTCAACATTGCTGGAGAGCGCTTGGCTCTTGTCTGCAAGTGTGGTCAGCCGCTCGTCAACAGTGGCTTTGTTGCCGGCGAACTCGGACCGCAGCGACGTCAGGTCGCTGGCCGCGGCCTTGTCGTTCATCGCGGCTTCAACCCAGCTCACCCGCGTCAGCGCGCTGTCGACGTTGGTCTGAAGCAGTGAGCCGAGCGCATTGTTACCGAGTCCCATGGGGCTGCCATTGAGCCAGTCAAACTTCAGCTCTACGCGCGAAGCCGGATCGTTGAATATTTTTCCGGCATACATTTCAAAGCCGCTGCCTTCTCCAACGCCGGCACGGCCAACAAGCAGGTATGCCGATCTGGATTTGAACGCTGGATTCCCGAAGATGGCTTTGCTGGCGCCGACGCGGTAGAGCGCGTCCGGGAAGCCACTTTTCAGACGCCGCGCCCATGCGTCCTCGTCCGTATAGACGAATACGGAAGTTCCTGTAGGCACAGCATTGAGCCAGTTTGCTGCGGCCTGGGCAGACTCGTCAGACTGAAAATCAAATTTGGCCGACGCCACGACGTTTCCCGCTTCATTGATCGTCGCTAGCGTGTAGCCCAGGCCGCCGGCCAAGACCTTCACATCATCGACCCACAGGCCGCTATCACGCTGCGGATCGTTGAATCCGCTGGAGCGCAACAGCATGCGTCGGCGCTGGCCGACGGCTGCTTGCAGCTTTTGGACCGTGGTCGCGCTGGCGGACTCATTCGCCTTTACAAGTGCCTGGTTTGCTGTGCTGACAGCGCTGTTTAGCGGGCCTTGAACATCACCAGCTAACTGCGCCAGCTTGACCTGGCCGACCAGCTTTTCAACAGACAGACCAGACACCTGGGCATCGCCCAGTTGTCCGGTGATCTTCAGCGCGTTGATTGCATCGATCTGCCAGTCCTTCAGCGTCCCGACCACTTTCGAAGCGTCGATGGCTTTGATCATCTCGGCTTCAATCTCGCCTGGCTTGATGCCGCCGGCGACCGATACCGGCGTAACGGCGACCTCGCTGGAGATATTGAGCCCATCCTTTCCGAAGCTATCGTATGCCGCGGCTTTGACATAGTAGGTGGTGCCAGCGGCAAGTTCGGCGCCAGACCACAGCTTATACAGGGTGGTGAAGAAGTCCGGCCCGTCATAGACCAGGCAGTCGTCAGCAGGCGAAAAGCCCGACGTGGCCGACATCCAGATCCGGATGCCGGTAATGTCCGTGTCGGCAGGCTGATTGCATGAGAAAAATGCGGACTTGAAGCCCGGGTTCACCGAGACGCCGGTCAGCACCGCCGGCACTGGGTTGGATGCAACCAAGGTTGCCCAGTTGCCCGAGGCACCGGTCTGGCTGGTGGCGCGCACGCGGAAGACGAGCTGACGCCATGGCCCGCCATCGGCCTTGCCATCCTCCCAGCTGTATTCGAAGCGACGGGCGTCGCCTACCGATGCCGACCTGCGCAGGGTCTGCGGCGTGCCGGCCCACACCTCAACGGTGTAGTTTGCGGCGCCGTCGACGGGGTTCCATTTGATCTTGCAGCTGCGGCCGATGAAAGGTTGCTCCAGCGCCAGGCCGGTGACATCCGCCAACGGCGCGCCGGTGATCTGGTAGGTCACCGGGGTCAGCGTGGACAGGTCTTCTACGCCGCCACCGTGAATGTTGAACGACTGGAACTTGATGTAGACGGTCTTCCCGACCTTGGCCTTGTCGTATGGGAACTTGGCCAGGGCCTGGTCCAGCCGGGCAAACTTACTGCCGGCCGCATGGCTGCTGATGACGGTGCCGTGAGCGCCACGCACCAGATAGCCCAGGTCGTATTGATTCGGCGCGGTCAGCGTCGCGTCGCGGTATGCCAACAGCTCACCATCAACATAGCAGAGGGTAACCAGCTCTTCGGCGTTCTGCTGGGTTGCCGCAAGCAGCGCGCCGCCGGACACGGACAAGTCAACGCGGAGGTTGTTGACGGTGTCAACGCCAGGGCCATTGTCCAGCTTGGAGGCAAGCACGCCATGGCGCGAGCGGCCAACAATACGACCGATGCGCAGATAGGTGGCGTTGTCGTCGGACACCCAAACGTCGCAGCCGCCCCAGTTCTTGCCGCCGGAGGTGGCAATCCAGATCTGCGGCGCGCCGGCCAGCGACAGCGGCGGCTCGAAGATAACGGGCTGGCTCACCGGGCCGGCAGGCATGTTGTAGTTCGACGAATACCCATCCCCGTTTTGCGTCGGATAGCGGGTAGCGCCAACAGAACCCAGCGGCACTTCTTCGGCGCGCACCAGCAGCTCGCCGTCTTCGTCTTCCTCGATCTCGGTAATCCGGACGGGGGTCTTGTCCAGGCCAAGCGCCGCATCGGTCAGGGTCACGAGGTCGGTCGGCTCAAGCAGGGCATACTTCCAGCCCAGGCGGAATTCGTAGCTGTTCCGGACGTACAGGCTGCGCTGCAGGATCTGTTGAGCGACCAGACGAGCGACGCCGGCGTCGGCGACTTCATGCAGCTCGACTTCGAGCGTGCGAAGTCCGAACTGCTCGATGCTGGCCTGATCCTTGGCCTCGGCCACTTCCTCGTTGTAGCTGTTGCCGCGGTTGAAGAACTTCACGCGCACCGAGTTATGAGCATCGGATGCGGCAGCACGGGTGCAGAGGATCGGGTCTTCGCTGCCGCTGGCCAGGAAGTCGTCATCGGTCAGGTCGTAGACCGGGGTCATGTTCGGGGTGAAGGTGACGCCGTTGCCGGATGCCGCCGTGTCGGAATAGGGCACGACCTTGATCTTGCCCTCGCTGAAGTACACGCCGCTGTTGGTCAGACGGAACAGGCGCGCAAGGATCTCGTGCGCGGGCTCTTGCTCGGTGTACGCCGGAGAAATGAACAGTCCGTTCGCGATGCAGAAATCGGAGAAAGGCTTGAGGTCGCCGAATTTGGACGCAGGTACGCCGGCGCCGTAATAGGGGTTCGTGCTGAAGTCGATCACAACGTCGCGCGGGTTGGCGTCGCGGATGTCGTTGGAGAAGCCGAAGCCGCTGTCGATCTCGAACGTCATGTTCGGCAACGTCGGATCTTCACCCAGCTCAAAGACGCCGGTGCCAACATAGGCAGTGCCGCGGTATGCCAGAGCCTGGTCAGGATGGCGGCTTTGGACATAGCCCATGGGCTGCTGGCTGTAGCTGCCATTGAACTGGGACAGGTTCCAGTGATCGATGGTGCCGACCTTCTTGCCGACCCAGGAGTTTGTGACGCTGCGCACCGGGCCCTCGCACAAGCCGAGCTGTATAGCGACTTGGTAGGTATACGAGATCGATTCGACGGTCGTGCCGCCGCCACCGCCGCCTTTGCCGCCGGCGCTTTGTGTGCTGCGGCGCTCAATCGATATGAAGTCGCTGTACCAGATCACGTTGGACGCAACGCGAGCCTTGCCGTAGAGCAAGGGTATGGCCCGGCCATAGGCAGAGGTCTGCATGCGCAGGCTGGACACGACCGGGGCGCTGGTCGAAATCTTGGTGCCGCCCCCTCCAAACATTCCACCCATGCTTATTTCTCCCAAATCGAATAGAAGCCGACCTGCCTGTCTTGTAGGCGCGGGGTGTTCTCCGCGTCGGTCAGCACCACGCCCTCGCCGACGTAGGCGTGCAGGATGGTGGGCCAGTCAATGACGATCGCGCCGTGGCTGATGCAGCGGCCGAACTTGTAGACCACGATGTCGCCGGGCTGAGGCGTTTCCACCGGCCTGGCGTATTCCTCAACCCAGCGGAGATATCGCTCCTCACCGCGGTGCAGGTGCCAGTCCATCGGGTAGGGGCGCGGGTCAATGTCGGGAAGCAGGCCGCAGGCATGAAAGACGCGGATCAGCAGGAAGGCGCAGTCGGCGCCGGCTCCCTTGACGTTGCCCTGGTGGTGGTATGGCGTGTTCAGCCAGGTCATGGCCTCGGCCACCACGGCGGCACGCTGTTTTTGCTCGGTTTTGTGCATGGCGATCGGCAATAAAAAAAGCGCCCGGAGGCGCTTTGTTGAAAAAGGAAGTGCGGTTATCGCGGACGCATGATCATTTGTTGGGCCATTGAGATATATTGATTCCCTCCGATATCCCGATCATCTGGGATGATGAAGGCTTGCCCGTGCATCTCCCACCCTTCTCTGATATGGGAGTTCACCAAGCTTTCGAGAGAGGCCACCGCATCTTCGGGGCCAAGACCACCGCCTAAAACGATTTTCATTTCAATCATGTTCAACTTTCCTTTTTACCCAGAATGCGTATTACAGCACAGTCTCCGGCGCCGGAACATACGGATGGCCGCGGAAGTTGATCACGTTGTTGAACTTGGACTGGCAGGTTGCCTTGGTCTTGTCGCAGCCGGGATAGATCGTGAAGCTGTCGCCCGGGTTGCACTGCATTACCAGCGGGGCGGACAGCGTCACAACGCCGGGGCTGTAGTCTTTCACAGACCGGATCACGCCGGCATTCGGGCCGCTGTTGAAGCGGATGGTCCCCAGCGAGAAATAGCCGGCAGCCTGAGTCAGCGAGCAGTTGATCCGGTTGACGGTGCTGCCACCGTTGACGGTACTGTTGATGGCAAATGCCTCCTTCGAGATGCCGCAACCGCCCTGGTGCAGGGTATGAAGGCAACCAGGCTGATAGAGGTTGCGCGGCATCTGGGTGTCCAGCAGCTCCAGTTCGGATTTCACCGTCAAGCGCAGTTCCGTGCGGCTCGGCTTCACGTCGGCGATGCGCCCCTCGAAAAGGAGGATGCTGCCGGCACTGGTATCGGTCCAGTCGGTCGCAAACACGCGCTCCAGGCGCACGGCCGCAGCATCAAGCGCGCCGACGCGCGCGGCGTGTAGCCACGGCACGCCGTTGATCGTGTGGGTGCTGTCCGCGTACAGGGTCAGGTCGAGCGTGTCCACTTCCAGGCCCAGAGTCAGGCGCGTGCGGCCGCGCTTGAATAGCGGCCCTTTGCACGAAAACGACTGCCCATTGACGGCAAGGTCCACGTCGGCGCTCGTGTACCGGACAATGGCGCCGCCGACCAGCGTGAAGGTGTACAGATCGGCCATGAAAAAAGCCCTGCCGGAATTCAGCAGGGCCTGCAGGGCAGGGCTTGCATTGCGCATGTGTCAGACCTTATTTCCAGTCGCCCCCACGAGCTCGCACTTCTTGAACTCCCAGAGCTGTTGCATGAATTTTGAGAAATCGGCGGAGTCGTCTTTGAAGCGGCACCGGTAGTAGTAGCTCCCCGTCCACGTCACATCCTGGCCAGGCCCTGGCGCCGGGTTGAAGACGAGGATGCCGGTAGGCGTGACGGTGTAGTCCCGGCCCTGGACCTTCGCCGCGCCGCCGACACGGACCTCGGTTATCGTGTTGACGTTCTCGACTGGCTCGATGAAGCTGCCGCAGGGGCGAAGCAGCTGGAACAGGTTGCGATTGCCGTCGCCGGCGGCGATCCGATAGTCCGTCACCTGGCAGTCATCAGGGTCCGTGAACAGGAACGAGTCCCACGCGCCGCGCCGCGCCAGGAAGAAGCCCAGCAGCTGCTGGAATTCGTCAGCGCGCAGGAACTCGAATGACAGCCGGATCGTGTACGTGGGGTAGGCGGTCAAGGACGCTCGCAGCTCTCTACCGCTGGCGGCGCGCTGAATGCGCGTCGTGAACTGCGGAGCCTTGACCACCCCCCAGGCCAAGCCGGGGAAGGTTGGGAAGATGGCGTTCGACATCAGCGCGCCCCATGCTGGTACAGCTCGATATAAGCCTTGGAGAGACTGAACAGCAGCTTGGCGGTGTTCTCTTGGTGAAAGGCATTAATCGTTTCAGCGGCTTCTGCCATGCCATCAGGCACCGGGACGGGTAATGTTTGCGCAAGAGCGTGGTAGTCGGCCTTCAAGCGGCGTACAACAAAGCCGAAAAGATCCTGGTCGCCGCCGCCCTCAAGGATCACCTCACGCAGCAAACGCTCAATTCCTGCCCAATCACGGGCAGCATGGCTAGGGAAGGTGATGACGTTGCTCATGGCTTGCTCCTTGCAAAGTTGCGATGTTGTTTTTCCAGCGCCCGCATAATCTTCCGGGCATTGTCGTCGATATCCTGCTGGGTCAGTTTGCCGCTGTGGTCGTTGTAGGTCACCTGGAAAACCGAAGAGGGAGAGGCGGGTTCTTCGCCGCTGCCGGCGCCACCGCCACGGCCTGCCAGCCCACGAATTACAGCCGCCTCACCGCGCGGCAGCACCATTTCCTCTTCGTGCAGTTGGGTCATCGGGTTGACGCCTCGCGGAATGCTGTAGCCTCCGCGTGCGGATTTGACCCTGCTTGCGATTCCAGATACGGCTGCAAAGGCCGCCGCACCAGCGCCAACAGCAAGGACTGGTCCGACATAGGGGATTCCGACGATTGCCTTGAATGCTGAGGCCATGGCCTCCCAGGCGCTGAGCATGATGGACTTCACCGCTTCCATTGCCTTGAGTCCCAGGCGCGCGAGCGTGCCGGTTGCCGTCGCCCCAGTTCGAGCCGCCTCGCCCGCGGCGACTGCGCCGGTTTTGACGGTTTCCCCCGTTGCGGTGGCGGCGGCGTCCGCCTTGATCAGGCCCAGTTTGATCGCCAGCTTCTTGGTAAGCCATCCCTGCTCGATGGCGAACAAGGCTGCATGATGAGCGCTTTCTTGGGCTATTTCCCGTGTGTATTTTCCGGCAAGTTCGGCGGCTGGCCTCAACACCAAGTTTTGCACCATGATGCGCCCAATCTCTGCCCAAACACCCTGAATTGCTTGCTTGAACGACAGGGTGCCTTGCAGCATCCGTTGAAGTCCGTCCTCGTACATGCTGCTCGTGTCGTCCTCCGCACCCTGCCAGCGGTCGTATCCCGGTTTTGCGGATGCGCCCCTGATCTCCGCAAGCCTGGCCTGGTGCTGGATTTCGGCCTGCTCCCGCTCCTGATGCAGTCGGTAGACCTCAGCGATGTTGTGGTCCGGGTCGCGCTCCAGTGCCGCGATGCGCTGGTCAAGGAATGACTGCTTGATCTCAAGCCGGCGCTGCTCGAAAGCAATCAGTGCTGATTCCTGTTCTTGAGCCGACATCCCAAGCATTTCGGCTTCGCGCTGGTAGGCGGCTTCATCGATCTGCAAGGCAGTGTCTTGCGCTTGCCGGCGCGCGTCCATTTGCGCCTGCTCCAGTTCCTTCGCATTGCGGTCGCCCTCGCGCTGTATTGCCAGCAGCGCATGGGTGTGTTGGCGCACGACCTGCTCGCGCTCTTTGCTGCCCGCCTTGGTCAGCGCCAGCTTCTGCTGCCAGAAATCCGCCTCCGCCTGGGCAGAAAGCTTGCTCCCAGCCATTTCGGCATCAAGGCGTTTCGAGTCGAGTTCGTTGTTCCACTCGCTGAGGCGCGACTCCTCCTTCGGCTTACGCTTTTTCTTCTCCTTCTCGTCGAGCAGCTTCGGCGGGCCGCTGGCGGTGCTGTCGCCCTTTTTCTCCTCTTGCTGCTTGCGCCACTCCGGATCTTCCCCCTTGTACTTGTCCAAGATTGGCTGGTAGGCATTTTGGGCCTGAGTTTTCTGGACGTCGTCCAAGCCTTTCTGGTAAAGCAGCATCCGGCCGCGGGCCTCATCCTCGGCTGCGCCGAGTGCGCGCTGGTCAACGGTCAGGTTGCCGCCGGATGTCTGCCGCTTCAGCTTGAGGCGGTTGTATTCGTCCGTGGCCTCCTTCAGCCCTTGGCGCATGCGCGAGACGTCGACATCGGACAGCGCTTGCTTGATGTCGTCGGCTGCCTTGCGCGACTTGGCCGCGGCGTTGCCGGCGGCGGCCGCGACGTCGTCCCAGTGGGTCACCAGGGCGACAAGCGCCATGATGGCGATGCCGACAGGACCGCCGAGCGCGGTCATGACCGTGGAGAAGCCGCGCGCCGCCAGGCCGGCAACGGTTGTTGCACGTTCGAAAGCGACCTGGGCAACGGTGGCGGCTTTCGTGCTGGCAGTGGCCGCCGTATTGGCGCGGCCCAGGGCCTCAGTTGCGGTCGCCGCACGGGCAACTGCTGCGTTTCTAGCGGCCAGGGCTGCGGTCAGCTCGGTCTGGGCCTGCGCAGTCAATCGGGTGCGCGCCGCCAGGTCTGTTTCGGCTTTTGCAGAACGAAGGGCCGCTTGCCAGCTCTCCGCCTGGGCTGCGGCTCGCTGGAGCTCCGCGCGCGCGGCGGTGTTCTCGCTCTCAGCCAGCAGCAGAGCCTGCTTTGCTGCGACGCTGGTAGCATTTGCGGATGCCAGATCCGCGGCAGCCTTCTCCTTCGCGGCGGCCATCCCAGCAACGCGCGCGCGCATCTCGTCTGTCAACTGGCTGACCATGTTGCTGCCGGCCTGGGCCGCCTTCAGGGTCACATAGGCGCCGGCCAGGAACTTGATCTGGTCGCCATATTCCGAAACAAACTGCTTGGCGCTGGCCATGCCGCTGCCGACCGCCTTGATGCTTTCGGCAAGCTCGGAGCTCCAGCGGGCAAGGGTGCCATTGCTTTCGAGCTTTTCGAACTCGGCGTTCATCTCGGACATCATCGACTTCAGAGGATCGAGCGCACCGTCTTTGCGCAGGCGGTTCAGCGCGCCTTCGATGTTGTCGATGAAGTTCGACCACATGCCGCCCAGGCTCTTCATCTGGGCTTCCGCTGCGCCTTCGGACGAACGCCCCATTTCGTCGATCAGGGCCTTCAGCACATCACGACCGAGCCGGCCTTTTGAGGAGAGCTCTTGGACTTCCGCTGTGGTCTTGCCGAGCACCTTTGACAGCATGTCCCAGACTGGGACGCCGGCTTCCAGCAGCTGCATCGCCTCTTCGCCCTGCAGCTTGCCCTTCGTCCAGGCTTGGCCGAGGCCGAGGGATATCCGTTGCAGCGTCTCGAAGCCTCCGCCAGTCTGCGCCGCGCGGTCGGCGATCGACTTCATCGCGCCGCCCATGGGGTCGATGCCCATGTTCTTCAGCAGCATGAAAGACTGGGTGACCTCGTTGACCTGATACGGCGTGTCTTTGGCAAACTGCTGAATCCAGGCGAACGCCTCCTGGCCTTTGCCGACGCTGCCCATCACCGAGTTGAGCCGGATCTCCAACTGTTCGAAATTGGACATGACGCCAACGGCCTGCCGGCCAAGCATCGCAAGGCCAGCGCCGCCGGCCAGGCCGATGACGCTGTTGAACATATTGCCGATGCCGTCGAGCTGGCGGCGGATATCGGACATCGAGTCCGCGATAACTCGGGTTGCCCGGCCCATGCCGGCTTCCAGATCGCTCGTGCGCGAGCCAATCCGAACTTCGATATCGTTGCTCATCTAGACCACCAAAAAGAAAAAGGCCGCTGGTTAAGCGGCCTGAAAGAGGGATTGCTCGGCTGCGCGGCGCCGGGTGAGGCCGGGCAGCTCCTTGCCGCCGGCCTTGTTCCAGCGTGGGAACTGGGCGGCCGCGCCGGCGTAGTCGCCCGCGTTCAGCAATCGCAGCAGCGTAGAGCCTTGCAGCGCGCCGAGACCCAGGTTGAAGCTGAAGCAGACCAGCGCATCGAACTGGTTTTGGTTCAGCGGCACCTTGACCAGCCGCGCGACACCGGCTTCAAATCGCTCCAAGTCGCGCGCCAGCAGCGCGTCGGCCTGCGCCTGGGTGATGACTTGTCCAGGCGTAACGTCCGGGCCGGTGTGGCCGTAGCCGTTCGTCCAGATGCCGGCCGGGCATTTGTATGCGACCAGCTTCAGGCCCTCGGAACTCTTCACCAGCGTGATTCCTGCATCGCTTGTTTTCATGGTTTTTGCTCCAATTGGTTGACCCGGGTCTTCAGCCACGCTTCCAGGAACTGGGCGCCAAGGATGCCCAGCGCGCTGCCCACGCCAATGAGGGCAGGCAGAGGAATGGTAGGAAATTGCGCCAGCACGACGCCGGCAACGGTGGACGTCGCGCCGCCCAGGATGGCCCGGCCCAGCGCCAGGCGGCCGGTGATCTTTTCCGAGCTCACGAGCAGCTTGCCCAGGCCAATTACGGCGCCGATTACGACCAAGTACAGAACACCTTTCTCGTGCTCCTGCATGATGGTTCCTTGAATAGAAAAACCCGCCGGGAGGCGGGTTTGATTAACAAAAAAATCACTTCAGAAATTTGACCTTATCCACTGAATAGTCATCTCCTCCGCGCCACTCTATGTAGACCGCCCAGCGATTGCGGATCTTGGCACCAAAACTGTTTGTTGCATCAACATAGGAGCTAACCACAAATCCACACTTGGGCCAGCGCTTATCAAAGTGGCGCACAATGTTCGCATCTCCTATGCCTGCAAACTCAGCATCTGCAGGGTTCTTGAGATTTTCCTTTACGGCGAACTTGGCCAAAGTAAATGCCTTTGATGGCGGAGAAGTGCTTGAGTCACAGTAGTCATTTACAACGGCGGGCGGTGATGCTTGTTGGTCCGCTTGATTGACTTTCTCCTTGCTAGAGCACCCTTTAAATGCCGCGATAGCAATAACTCCAATAATGAAGAGAATGATCGCCATCAGAAATTCGATGGAGGAGTATCCTTTTTTTGACATTTCAGCATCCACATTTAATGACAAAAGAATTCTACTCTTACACGCCAGCTTGTGGAAACTGGGCAAGCAAGGCGGCCAGATCGGGCTGGTCATCGGGTTGGCCTCCTGCCGTGCTCTTTGGCTCAGGCTTGATGCCAAAATATGCGGCGACCATCAGGTGCAGGGGCGGGTGATTGCGCCAGTAGGTGTTCATGGCTTCAAGCCGGGGAAGGTCCATGTGTTCGGCGATATATTCCCAGCTCCAGCCAGTGCAGGCGATGATGTGGGAGTAAATCTCGCCCCAGCCCTCTAGCCCTTCCCCGTCAGCTCCCCCGCGGCGGCCTCGGCCTCGATGGCTTTCCGTTTGAGGCCGGACACGTCCATGACGGCTTCCATCACCTCGCCCATGTTGCCGACGTCGACCACGGCGGCGACGTCGTCGCGGGTGATGTCGGGATAGTTGCGCAGCAGCGCGGCATGCGCAGCATCCAGCACCGTGCCGACGCTGGCGGCATCAATGCCACCGGTGAACGCGGCAAGCCGCTCCTGCAACTGCTCCAGCGCGCCCAGGTTCAGCGGCGGAATGATGTATTTCTTGTCGCCCAGCGTCACGGGGACGCCTTTGACTTTGACGATCTCGGTCATGCTTTACGCTCCAGAGCGCCCGGCCGGCGGCCGGGCTGGTGGGTTACTCGGACAGGCTATAAGCGACGACACGGCCCATGGGGTCAGCGAAGGCCTCGAAGTCAAACTCGGGCACCAGGAAGTCGTCCTGCTTGGTGGACAGGCTCAGCTTGCCGGCAATGGCAGAGAACAGCGTGATCTTCATGCTGTTGCCCTGGTAGGGCATGAACAGGTCGGCGGTAAACGCCGGCGCGGAGCCCATGGGCAGGTTCATTACCGTGGACTTGGTTGCATCCGGCGCGCTGGCGGTGTCGACGGTGTATTCGTAGTTAATGAATACCGTCTTGCCGGCGTCGGCCGTCGCGAAGGTGTACTGGCCACCGGCGGCGACCATGTACTGGCCGGCAGTCGGTGCACTGGCGACACGCTTCAACGGCAAGCCCTTGCTGCCGATGACACCGAAGTCGCGCGTAAAAGTGCCCCCGTTCGGCGGGCTGACGGTGACCTGCGACGGCGATGCCGGGATGGCCTGGCCGGCGGTGTCGTAGTTGGCGGTCACCAGGCCACCGGTGAGGGTCTGTCCAAAAATGATGCTGTTGAACATGGAGCCGAACAGCTGGGCAAATTTGGCCTTGCCGGTGATCTTGCCCTTGCCGCGACCGACCGCGACCGGGAACTGGTTCTGGCCGTGCAGCGTTTTGTTTTCGAAGTTGATGTCGACGCTGCCTTCCTGCATCACGCCGACCATGATCGGCGTCGGGTTGGCGATGACATTGCCCAGGGCGTCTTTTTGCGGGGTGGCCCAGAGGATGCCCGAGCCGAATCCAAATTGCGACATTGTGGAGTCTCCATAAACGAGAGAGCCCGGCGCGGGGCCGGGCTGGATTGGTGAAAATGCGGCGCCGTCAGGTCGCCAGGATGCGGAACGGCACGATGGCCACCGCCTGATCGCCGAGGGTGCCCTCGTCGGTTTCGATGTCGCCCTCGATCCAGCAGCGCTCAACAAGGCCGCCGAGGGTCTGGACGCGCTGCATCGGGTTGTCGGGCTTGGTCACGGCCTCGATCGCATCAAGAAGCGGATTCATCACGGTGCCCGGCGCCTGGTTGCCGGTCGTTCGCACATAGAGATAGACCTCCGGGTGCAAAAGCCACTTCGTCGGAACGCCTCGAGCGGGATCGCCAGGTGTTGCAGTCTCCCGCCCTTGGGCCAGGAACAGGGCAGGCTGCTGGGAGGAATCGACATCCCCCCATTGCTTCAAGCGCCGGCTTGTGGTCCTCAGCCCGGGAATGGCTTTCAGCCGCTCAAACAGCGCGGCGTAAATATGCTCTCGGTTCATCGGCGTTGAATCCCTTTCCGCGTCGCCTCAGATAGCGCGCTGACAATCTCGCCTTCCATTTCCGTCAGAGCAGAGCGGAGGAACGACTTCGCCGGCAATTCGACCTTGCGGCTGTGGGCCTTCACCATGGCCATGCGCGGTTCAATGGGTTTGCCCCAGGCCTGCTTGACCAGGCGAAGGTGCTCTCGCACGGTCTCGGTGCCATGAAAGCCCAGCTCCCAGCGCCTTCCGTACTCGACATTGGTGCCGACAAAGCCGGCAATCGAGGTCGTCCCCGCGCCGGCGATGCGCCGGTTGATCGAGCGCCGCAGGCGGCCGGTTTGGACGTTGAGCACCTGGCCGGACAGCTTTTCAGCTTTGACCTTCGCCAGTAGCTTCAGGGTCAGCCGGCCGATGGTAGCCTCGACGTTGCGCTGCACCTGCGGGTGGGCCTGCCGCAGGAACTCGATTGTCTGCTTATCGCCCACAATCTCGTGGCGGATCATATCGGCACCACCTTTCGATATTGGGTCAGCACCCCGCGCGCCGCGGGCGACAGATCGCCGATGAAGAAGGTAACGGTTTCGCCGGCCAAGCTCTTGGACTGGTGGCCGATGCGGTCACGCTCACGGAAACGCAGAGCAACAAGATCGATGCACGCCTGCTCAATGTCCTGCGGTGTTGTGTCATAGCCGGCCTGGTATGTGATCAGGACGTTCATGCGGCCGCGGGTGAATCGATGGCCGCCGACAAGCCCGACCTTGCTCTTGTCGAAGACGAAGTTCACCTGATGGCCGTCGATGACCACACTGGATACCTGGGACACCGGCCACGCGCCCAGCACCATCACGTCGTTACCGTGGCCATCGCGTCGTTCGGTGTATTCCTGCTTGGCGAAGCGCCGGCCGCACCAGTTTTCGATGAACTCGCTGGCAGCGATGATCAACCGCGTCAGCATGGCATCGCTGGTGCTATCGGGTATTTCCAGCCACGCCTTCGCGTTCTCCAGTGTGGTCAGCATGGCTTACTCCTGCGCCTGCTCGGGCTCACCCTGGGGCGCGGTGGCGGCCTTACGGCGGGACTGCTTCTGTTCTTCCTGCTGCGGGGCCGGCGGTTGGGTTTGCTCTTCGGTGCCGGTGGTGGCCGTGTCGGTAACGGCGCCATCGGTCGGCGCGGCCTGCTCGGGCTCACCCTGGGGCGCGGTAGGTTCTTTCACGCGCGCGAAGCCGTGCGGTTCCAGCAGGCCGGCCAGGTTGTCGTGCGCTTCGATGAAGCCGTCATCGTCGGCATTGAACTGCTCGCCGCCCACGCTGACGGAGCTGACGCCCTCCGGGCATTTGAATTTGGCCATGTGTGAATCTCCTTGGTGATGGTGCTGCCCGGCATGGCCGGGCATCAGGGGTTAATCCTTGGCGATGTTGGTGATGACGCCCATCGAGAACGGCGCGTAATGCTGCAGCACGCCATCGGCGTAGACGCCGTACTCGTAGCGGCGGGTCCGCAGCGGCCATTCAATCTGGTAGTAGTCCTGGCGCATCTTCATCTGGACGATGTTGCCGATGTTGGCCAGCGGGTAGGGCAGGCGCTCGGTGAAGAAAAACACCGTGCCGGCCGGCATGTTCGGATGCACGCGGATGTTGACGCGATCGCCGGTGATCTTGTTCAGGTAGTCGCCGACCACGGTGCCGGCCGAGATGGTCGCCGGATTCGAAGCATCGATCGACAGGCGCAGCAGCGGCGCACCGCCGTTGGCGATGATCTTCTTGGTGACGCTCAGCAGTTCCTGGGTGCTGACGTAGATCGTCGACGGGCTCAGTCGGTAGCGGCTGTAGAACCAGGCGAACGCCTCTTCGAACTCCGAGATGCCGCCGGCGCCGTCGCTGGTCAGCGGGGTGCCTTGGCCGGCGTTGCCGGTGGGCATCACCTTCACATAGCTGTTGCTTCCGGGCTTGAAGGCTTGCACAAGCAGGCCGTCGAAATCGAGCTGGCTGGTGGAGTTGTCGCTCGCTTGCAGTTCGCTGGCCGGCTGCGCGGTGGCCTGCGGGGCATCCTTCAGCACCACGCTGTTGATGGTGGACAGCGCGACCAACTTCTCCGCGCCGGCCGCGCCCAGATACCAGGCGTAGCCGACCGCGCCGCGAACGGCGGAAACGGTGGCGGTGAGCGAGCCGGTGGTGCCCGAGGTGGTGCCGGAGCCCGGCGCCGACTTTTGCGCCGAGCCGCCGCCGAAGGTCTCGACGGTGCCGTCGGCGTTGTTGCGGCTGATCTGGCCGGGCACGCGGCTGAATGCCGGATCAAACGCCTGGCCGATAGCGCCATTGTTCGGGCCGGAGGCATCCAGCCAGGCCTGAACGCCCAGGGCGACACAAATCACCGAGTAGTTGCCGGCGGGCAAGTTGCCGCCGCCGTTGCTGGCGATCACGGTCGGGGTCGGGGTGGTGCCCAGGGCAACCGAGGTGTTGCCGCCCAGGATCAGCCGCTCTTCCTCAACCAT
Source organism: Chromobacterium fluminis (assembly GCF_011602385.1). Classification (NCBI taxonomy): domain Bacteria; kingdom Pseudomonadati; phylum Pseudomonadota; class Betaproteobacteria; order Neisseriales; family Chromobacteriaceae; genus Chromobacterium; species Chromobacterium fluminis. Next base: position 56,718 of record NZ_JAAOMA010000013.1, read on the forward strand.
CGTCGCTTCCAGGGTCTGGGAGGTTGCCAGGGCCTTCACGTCCTCGAAGTTCTTCGACGCGTAGTTCGCTTCGAAGGTGACGTTGTTTTCCAAGCCGTAGCCGCGATAGGCGGCAAAGTAGTCCGCGGTCTGGTGCTGGATCACGCCGCCGCGACGACCTTCAGACACGCCGGCGCGCTGGTTGCCGACGTTGATGCCGCTAACTACCTTCCAGTTCGCCTGAGTGGCGAAGCCGCCGCCAACGCGCGGGATGCTGTTGCGCAGCGGGGTCATGATCGGGTAGAGCTTCTTGGATGGGCCTTCCAGATCGTAGGCCTGCAGGCCGGAGGTGGGGCTGTTCGGCTGGATGAAGGCCTTGAGGATTTCATCCGGCAACACTTTCATTTGTACGGACTTCATCAGTTCCAGAGTTTCTTCGGTTTGGTTCGCGCCCATGGCGTGTTTACTCCTGTGAGGACATGAAAAAACCCGCCATTGGGCGGGTCGGGTTTAACGCTTTGTTGGTCAGCCGATGCGGCGTCCGGATTGGACCATCTTGATCAGGCTGGCGACCTCGTTCGTGCTGCCGTCGCCGTTCTGGACCTGGGGCGCAGGGGTGTCGTCAGCGCCACCGCCGAGGTCGTCGGATTTGGTCAGAGCCTTCAAGGCTGCTTTCGCAGGCTCCGGCGTGGCCTCCAGCTCTTTGACGCGCTTGGCAAGCGTGTCGCGCTCGGTGCCCAGCTTGGCAACGAAGTCGGCGGCGATCTCGCCATCGGCGCACCCGGCCGCGCCGCAGGCCTTCAGCAGCGCATCGTGGTCGTTGGCCTTTTTGGTGAGTTCACCGAATTGCTCGGACTTGGCCACCTTGTCGGCCTCGTCGTCGTCCGTGTCCTCGGCGCCCAGCTCCTTGAGCAGCTTCATGATCTGGTTCAGGGTGGCCTGGTCGGTGTTGCTGTTGCGCCGGCCGGCCTTGGCCAGGTCATCTTCTCCGCCATCCACCTTGGCGAGGTCTTCCGGCTTGGCCGACTTGACCGCCGACTGCAGGCTGGCCAGCAACTCGTCGACCTCCTCGGAAGCCATGGCCTTCAGGAGCTCCGCACCCTGGGCCAGCCACTCGCGCATCTGCAGGGGAATCGGGCTGTCGTCCTGCTCGAACTGCTTTTCGTACTCGGCACTGGAGACCAGATAGCCCAGGCTATCGAGCAGGTCAGCAAAGCGGCTCACGCTGTACAGGCCCTTGGCCAGCGGTTCGTCCAGTTCGATGCCGTCCGCCTTGAAGCAGGTGATCACCGCGTCCGGGTTGGCCGGGCGGTCAACCAGGCTGATTTCGGCCAGGCGCAGGCCGGTGATGGTGGTTTTCTTCAGCTCGTCGCGACCAGTGACGCGGCCGCCGATGCTGAAGCCCTTGTAGACACCCGTCTTCACCTTCTTAACCGCCTCGCTGTCGACTACGTGAGCGCAGAACTTGGTGTTGCCGTCGTCGCCTACTTCCGCCTCCAGCGCAGTGCCGGCGGCCTTGGGCTGGTGCATCTCACGCACCGCGCCGAACTTCATGTAATCAGGCAGGGCGGCCTTCATCGCCGCGGCGGTGATGATCTCGCCGTCCGAGTCCTCACTTTCGGTCGAGGCGATGCCCCAGACCTTCAGCGTGCCGTCGTCCAGCTCCTCCACCTTCGAGATTGCACCGTACAGGGTTTTCTTGCTCATCTTCACTTCTCCGGGTTATTCGTCTATCAGTACCGGCACAACGTCACAACGGCAGTGCGGGTGTGCCGGTGCGGTCCCGCGGCCATGGGGGAATGGTTTGCCGAGTGCCCGCCGCTGGCCGTCCAGGGCTGCACATGCGGCGCAGCAGCCGGCGCCGGTGATCCACTCCACGCCCTCGACGTCGCCGCTTTCCGCATAGGCTGCAAGGTTGCCCTCGGCGTCAGCGAATGCCGACTCGGTTCGCGCGATCATCTCCGCGCGGGCTGCGCCAAAGGTCTTGTCTTCGCTGATGGCGTTGGCCAGCGTGCTGGCGGACCAGCCGTCCTCGGTTGCTGAGGTGACCAGCTCATTGATCCGCGCGCGGGTTGTCTCGTCGATGCGCCAGCGAGCGTCAGGGTTCTGCACGAGCTTTCCATCCACCCAGCGCATGCCCACCAACTCGGCCGCGCGGCTGTCCGCGTAGGCGATTGCGTTCTGGTTGGCCTGCGCCAGGACATCCGCCGGCACGTCCCCAAGATCCGCGCCGAGCTGGCCGAAGCCGGCGGCGACACCATCCTTCGCCAGCGAGCGCAGGCTCTTGCGTACCTGCTTCGCCAGCAAATCCCAGCGCGCGCGCTCGATCGCGTCCTCGAATGCGGTCGGGCTGTAGTCCATGGCGCCTTCGTCTTTTTCCGTGCTGCCATGCAGCGCCAGCTCTGCGAGCGATTCGGCAAGGCCGGCGAGGAACTGCTCAATAGCGCCACTCATCGCTGCACGCGCCCGAACAACCGCAGCCCGCTCGCGGTTGATCGGGCGAATGGCTTTTTTTGCTTTGGCCAGCGCCTCCTTGTCGCCGTCGTCTTCCTTGCCGTCGCCGGCTTCGCCTGGGTCATCAGCCCCCGATCCTGGGCCGTTATCGACCACTGGCGGGGCAGGGTTCATGTCTGCGCGCTGCTCGGGCGTCAGCGCCGGCAGGCCGAAGCGCTTGGCGCGGACTTCGTCGGGGTGCAGGATCTTCGCCTCGACATATTTCTTGTCGATCTCGGCCTGCTCCAGCGGCTTGACTGACTCCTCTTCATGCCAGACGAACTCAATGTCGCTCCATCCGAAATGGCGCAGGATGATCCGGTCCATCAGCGCCTTGACCCATTCCTGCATCGGGGCGAGGCCTTCGGCCAGTGCCTGTTCGGCGCCGGTCTGCGCGGTGGCGCGGTTCATCTCCTTGATGAAAGGCTGCGGTGAGACGCTGAAGGCGTAACAAACGATGCGCGCCAGCCATTCGTCCATTTCGTCTTTGAGTGCGATTTCCTTGGTGTTGAACGGCTTGACGCCGCCAGGGACGAACCGAGTCCGGCGGCGCTCACTGTCGTTACCCGCCAAAATCGAATTCCAAAAGGATTCAAACTGCGCGATCTGATCAGCAGACCAGGTCTCGGGGACAGAGAAAATCAGGTCAGGCGTGGCGCCCTCGGTGTAGTAGGACATCTGATACGCCTGCCGGCGCAGCGCAAGGTTAACGGTGGTGATCACCTGCTCGACTGGAGAGAGTCCGTAGACCTTATGCGTGCGTGGGTTGCGCGGCATGTAGATCAGCTCCTCGCGGGTGTAGTCGACCGCTGGCAGCCCCTTCAGGATCTGCTGGTAAGCGGGATCAGGCGGCGCCGGCGTCCTGCCGCCCTGGTCCAGCACCCGCTTGATCGTGGAGCCGTCAATCGGCTCCAGGGAGTACAGCGCGCCGCCCAGCGTCTTGCGCGGGTAGACGGCGGGGGCATCGATCACCAGCAGGTCTTCCAGCAGCATGCGCAGCCAGGTGTTCCAGTCGTGCTCTTTGTCCGGGGACTGGAAGAACTCGACCAACTGATCGCAGCGCGCGTCCGGCTCCGCTGATTCGTTCGCCGGCGTGCCGACCTTGTCCTTGCGCTTGACTGTCCATTTCAGCTTGGCCAGCTGATCCTTGCGGGTCTCGATGATCAGGCGCATCAGGTCGTAGCTGTCGGCCAGCGCGCGCATCTGGGCGAAGGTAACCGCTTCGTCTTGGCGCGGTTTGCTGGTCAGGTTGATGCCTGTCCGGAAGTCAGACTGACGCCCGGCGACGCTATCCGGCGCGGTTGCCGCCGGCGGCTCGCCTGGCCCGAACCACTCGTCGGGGACATTGCCGGAGAGCATGTAGCGCGCGCCGGCGACCACGCGGGCGAGCAGTCCCGGTTCGATGGGGGTTATCTTGGGTTGAGCCATGGGTTTTCCTGTTGTTGCTGCGCTGCTGCGGCTCGGGCCTCGGCCTCCTGCGCAAGCTTCTGCAGGTAGTCGAGCATCCCGGTGTTGCCGCCGAACAGCTCGTGGAATGCGCGTGATAGGGCGTCGACCTGGTCGTCGTGCGCGCCGTTGGGGAATACGCGCATCTCGGCGATCAACGCGTCGTTCCAGGGCGCGCGCAGCATCATCACGTTGCCGACGTTGCACTGAGCCGCAAACGGCTCGGCGCGCGTCAACTTGTCGCCGGACTCAACCGACGAACTGACGGACTTGCCCGCCAGCAGGCGGGTGAATGCGGCGACCTGGGACTTGCCGGCCTGGCCAGGGTCTTGCGGGATGCTGACCTTGACGCTGTTGCCGTCGCGGTCTGCCGTGTTCTTGAGCGTGCTCTCCACGTCGTGCGGCGCGCCTTGCATGCGCACCATGTCGCCGATGATGAAACGGCCATCGGGGGTAATTCCAAGCTTGCCGCCGGCTGTCCAGTCTGGGTCACTGCCAGGTTTTGGCACGCTTGCGGCGAAGTCCCACGCTCTTACCCAGCGAGTGCCGGCTGGTACAGCGTCGATGATCGGGATGGCGTCGGGCCTGAAGGTGTTGCCGTCGCCGGGGGATGGCTCTTGCTGGTACTGGCCGGCGAAGGTGTAGGGGCTGGCCCGCTGCATGATCTGCAGCCGCTCGACGGTGTGCTTCTCCGGCCAAAGGGCCGTGCCGTCTTCCTGCAGGGCCTTTAGCTTGACGTGCTCCCACTTCTCGCCGTTTCCGCCATCCAGCAGCCAGCCGGAGAGATCGCGCTCATGCAGTCGCTGCATGATGAGGATGATCGGCGTTTCAGGGCTGTTGCAGCGGCTCTCAAGCGTGTTCTGGAACCACTCGATCACGCCGTTGCGGATCGTGTCGCTGCGCGCCTCGTCGGCCTTGTGGGGGTCATCGATGACGATCGCGCCGCCAAAGCCTTCGCGCACCTTGCCGGCGCCATAGCCGGTGATCGTGCCGCCTTCGCCTACCGCGTAGAAGACGCCGCCTTCCGTCGTTCCCCAGTCGTCCTTGGCCTGGCTGTCGTCGCGCAGGTGGACGTCGGGGAAAATCTCCCGGTATGCCGGTGAGCGCACAATCTCGCGAATCTCGGCGCTGTTCTTGGCGGCCAGCTTCCCGGAATAGCAGGTGTGAATCCATTCGCTATCCGGGCATTTCCCCATCGCCCAGGCCGTGAACATCACGACCGCAATCTCAGTCTTGGAGTACCGCGGCGGGATGTTGATGACCAGCCGCTTGCACTCGCCACGGAAGACCCGCATCAGAGCTTCGCAGATCACCTTGTGCTGCCTGGCGCGGCGCCATTTGAATTTCTTGCGCTGCTGGAACATCCAGCGCACGAAGAAATAGAAGTCCTCGCGCGCCGCGATGCGTGCAGCCTCGCGTTCCTTCGCGCTGAACTCCCTCATGGTCAGACCTCGTCGATGATGCCCTTCAGAACCTCTTGGAACTCGGCAACGCTGCTGAGCTGGGTTTGCTGCTGAATCGGTCCACCGCCTGGGCCTGTCAGCTCTTTCCGCACGCGGTCAGCGTACTTGTCCGGGTCGCGTGCCTTCAGCAGGAAGATCAGCAGGGTGTCGGAGTACTCGCGGATCGTTCCGCACTTCTGGCCCTTGTAGAAGACCGGCTTCAGCGTGCCCTCGGTGGCGCGCCGCACGGCCTCGTCTTCGAGTGCCGATGTGCCCAGCTTGACCGCTTCGTCCCATGCGGCGGCGAAGTCGTCGTTGCCGGCGCGGACCTCGTACAGATGGCCGCGCGACACACGTATCGTCTTGGCCGCCGCCGAAACATTGGCGGTGTTCGACAGCACTTCCAGAAAGCGCGCCATTTTTTCAGCTGTCAGCTTTGTATGGTTCGCCATCTGCTATTTCCTTCAGAACTGGATAACGCCCTTGGCCTTCAGCGCGGTGTGAACTGCGCGGGAAAGCGCGTCATTGAGGGATTCGCCTTCATCCGGGCGGGTTGCCAGGACGGTCACAGCTTCTTCCGGCGTGATGAAGTGGGACTGCTGGGCGAAGGTGACGAATGTCCGGCTTGCGGGCTGACCCTCGGCTGCGGGGGCAGTCTCCCGGACCACGCCCAGGGAGACGGTTGCGGAGATCGAGCCGTCCTGGTTGACGTTGACCGGCCGGATGCAGAAGCACATCGGTTCGTTGATGGGGGTGAGGGTCAGCATTTGGAGCTCCAAAAAAAATCCCCGCAGGAGGCGGGGCGAGGTCATGAATAAGGGGGATTATTCATGTGGTATCTGGGGCGAAACCCTTGCATTATGGGGATGTGCAGAGGGTCTTGAGGAGGCCTGAAAACAAAACAGCCCAAACCATGGACGTGGTTTGGGCTGCTGTAAAACAGTATAAATTTATTCACGTAGCAACGCAAGTGTTACTGTGGAAAGCCTTGCTGCGCTTGGCGTTCCGGTATGTTGCATGCTTCACCAAATCCAGCACCTGCACCTCGATTACAGCAAGCGCGGTTGAGAACGTGCCGCTGAGGATGCGGAACGCCTCATGCTGGCGCCGGCAGATGGTGGGCTGTGACAGCATGTAGGTCTGGCCCATGTCCTCCTGACTCCGGGCCATCTCCTGTTCGTTCACCCAACCGCGGGTGAGCTCTCGGCGCAACGCAGTTGGCCAGCCACCTGGCAGCAGCCGGGCAGCCTCAATTACTGCCCGGGTATCCGCTGTGAAGTATGCGGCCAGCACCTGCTGTTCTCGCGCCGGCAGCCGGGCCACCTTCGCAAGGATGTCCACAGCCAGCATTTTCAACTCGTCCGGTGTAAGCGCGTCGAACTCGCGAGGTGCCGCCTCTGCGAACTTCTGGACTTTCACCGGGATCGCCTCGGACATCTGAAACGCCCAGCCAACCAGCGCGCGGATAGTTGAGAACTGCATATCGCCCTCGATTTCGTTTTGGTCTTGTTTGGTCATCACGGTCATGCGGCGAACAGCGCGCCCTGTATTTCCTGAACCTGCACGACAACCCCAGGCGTCTCGCCATAGCGCTTACGGACGACGATGTCGCAGGCCTGGACGTCGTCGGCCCACACGATGCCGTTCATGCCGTCGAACAGCGCTTTGACCACGTTGTCGGCGTCGGGCTTTTTGGTGGGCAGCACCTGGCCGGCGAGGGCGGCAGCCTGTTTTTTCTTGCTCCAGCTCGCGGGGATCGGGAGCGTGATCAGCATGCGGACGTCAGCAGGACCGGTGAGCGGTGCGCGGCCGGCCATGGCTTGCTGGGCGGCAAGCGCGACCATTCCCTCGTAGCTCGCGGTCTTCTCCGGCGTGTACATCCGGGCGAACTTGCCGCCGCGGGTGGAGACCTTTGGGCGACCTTTTCCGACTGGCGCGCCGGGTACGGTGAAGCGGATCGGGGTCACGCCACATCCTCCATGGGGTTGATTTTCGTCAGGAACGGCACCAGGCTTTCCGGCACCGGCTTGCGCGATTCTCGGATCGCTTCGGCCGCCATACGCTTGCCATGCATCCCGCCCTTGTAGACGCCTCGCGCGGTCTCATCTGCGATGGCGTATGCCCATTCCAGCCGGCGCTTGTTGTCGTTGGGGAATGTCATGCTGCGGGTTGCGCGCTTGACCTGTGCGATTTGCACTTCGGCCTCTTCGCGGGTCATCTTCGGCGCCGGCAAGGCCACGTCGTCGCTCACATCGGGAATATCGCCGACGTGGTGCTGATTCGAGTCCAGTGCGGCGATCCAGCGGCCACGCATGCTGCGGTAGTCGCTGTGCAGCAGATCGTTGCCAAGGGATGCGGCAGCCCAAAACAGCGACGAGCTCGGCCAGTTTTGTGCTTGGCGTGCACGGCGTTTCCCCATCTCGGCTTGGGCGCGGTAGAACAGGGCTTCCGGGTCTTGGCTGGCGCCGTCAGTGCCCTTGCAGCCACGGATGAACTCGTCACAGCTCGGCGGGTACTGATGGCGGGCCAGCAGGCCGCGCTTGATCTGGTCGGGCGTGATCTGCGCCAGGTCCAGTTCTTCTGCCCAGACCTTTTTCGCTTCCTCGAGGCCAGAGTCAACGGCGAAGTCCATGCTGTCGCTCGGGTTCGGGGCTTTGCCTGTGCGTTGATCGACGATGATGCCGCTGCGGAATTTCTCCGTGAACTGGGCTCCGAATCGGCCGGAGAGCCGGCGGAAAATCTCATCGACCCAGCGCAGCGGGATGCTGCCTGCGGCGTTCAGGATCAGGTCAGGGTGCATGCTGGATCACCTCTCCGTGGATTTCTCGCTCGATCGGGTATGGGTCGCGCGGTGGTGGGCTGAGGGCTGAGCCTAGGGCGGCCTGCTTGGCGGTGGTGCTGGTGGTGGACTTCTGCGCAGCCTGAACCTTTGCGTCGGTGACGCGCTGCCGGTCGGCGTTGAACTGCTGCTGGTCCAGCATCCACTTGCGGAATTGGGCCTGCCAGGCTTGCAGATCGGCACGGGTCTCGCGTCGGGCTTGGTAGTGGGCAACGAAGCGATCGACTTCGGTCGCCAGATCCAGGCCTTGCGATTGTGCTTTCGCCACGTCAACCCGTGCCGGTTGAAAGTCGTCAGGGACGGGAATTCCTGCGCGCGTATCACTCACATAGCAATCTACTGATTGCGTATTGGTGTCTGGTGACTGGTGAGCATTGCCTTCGCATCCTGAATCTATGCGTTCGCATGCCTTTTTCGATGCGTTCGCATTGCTAGGCTTATGCGGCTCGGATGCGCTCGCATTGCCTTCGCATTGCGGTTGCAATGCATGGCCTGGTGCGCTCGCATCGTCTTCGCATTGCTCCTTGTCCTTATTCCAGCGTGCGTTCGCACTGCGGCGAGCCTTCTTTTGCTTATCGCGGAAGCGCTCAATTTCCTGATCGCAGCGCGCGTTGTGGTAACCGTCATCGGCCAGAGTGAAGAACTCGCTGAGGACGATTTCGACGGCCTGGCGCTCTTCCTCAGATCTGGCGCCGACCAGCCGCTGCACGGTTCGCAGATCCGCCGGGAGTGGGGTCTCCGTCGCGTAGTATTTTCGGATGAGCCGGCTATAGGCGGCATCCTCAACGAACGAGAGGTGCGCCGTGGCTTCGGCGTAGTCGCCGAGGTGGTGCTCGTAATAGTTCATGCCTGCCCCCAATGAGCAATGCTGCGGGGTTCCATGCCTACCCCCTGACTCGCTGGATCATGCCCATGGTCACCGAGACCAGATCCCAGAGCGCGGCCTCGATCCGCTTGGCTTCAGCCGGGCTGACGCGCTCGCCCCACTCTGATTCCGGCTGCTCTGCCTCGGAAATCTCGCGCGCGACGTCGCCGCATTCCGTCGTCAGCCGGCAGCACTCGCGGGAGAGTTCTTTGAGCGTTATCTCCGCATCGGGCAGGGCCACAGTCACGCGGTTGCAGAGGGCTGCCAGCGCGTCAGCGATCGCGGGGTCTTGCGTGCGGTCGGTGATCTCTGCGGCCTCCTCCAGCGTCAGCTGGTTGGTTTCGCAGTTGGGGTTCAGCTTGTTGGCAAAAATGGTCGGGCTTTTGCGCATGACCATGGCGAGGCCGGCAATGCCGTTGTGGTAGCTCTTCGCGATCGTCTGGGCCGCGGCCGTGATGTGAATGTAGCGGGAGCTCATGATTGCACCTCGCTATTCATGCATTCATCATTCGAGCTGACTGCTACGCTCGTATTGACGTCCCAGATGTCAGGACGGAGCTCGGGCAGAGTGAAGCGCGGATCGGCTTCAATGATTCGTCTGCAGAGTTTGGGGCTGGGGTTTTTGAGGCCGACGCCGCACTGATAGAGGTATTGCTCGTTCGTGCTGGTGGCCTCGGCAAGAACAAGTCGCTCTTGCCGAGAGAGGTCTTGAAGCTTCATGACTCATCCTTTGGTGGTGATGAGTCGAATACTATCTTTTCGATAGCATAAAGGCAATATCTTTTCGCTCGTTCTTGCTTGGCTATCTTTTTGCTATAAGTTCGACATGGACATTAAAGACATTCGCTTGGTCAATCTGAAGGCGCTGGTCGCGGAGTTTGAGACGATCGCCCAGGTTGCACGGCAGTCAGATACCAATGAGGCCTACCTCTCACATATCCTGAACGGTGTGCTGCTCCCGAGCGGTCGCCCGCGAGGAGTGGGGCACGCACTTGCAAGAAAGCTGGAACAGGGCTGTGGCAAGCCGACTGGCTGGATGGATCACCCGCACCCGAATGGTGATGGCGCAATTCAGCGGATTGAGGCGAGCTCGCTTGAAGAGTTGGCCGGCATTCTGGGCGAGCTGGAGACGGGCGCGCTGCACAAGCTGATCACCGACGCGCTGGCCCAGCACGCCAAGAAAGCATAATGGCGCCGGGAGGCGCCATTTATCACGAGAAGAACTTCAGGATTTTCCCAACCTCACCATCTGCGCCGCTCAATCGCAGCTTTCCAGACGGCAGGATCTGAACCAGCAGCTGGGCGATAGGCCCTTCTTCGTCGTCCGCGTCCACGATTGCCTTGAAGTGATGGCAGTTTGTCGCGTGGATGCATGGGTGATTCGTGTTGCTACTTTTACCGCATTGCATTTCTTACTCCGTTTCTTCGTCGAGCGTAGGGCCTGTCATTTGTCACTATGTTGTTGTGTTGTGACGATATTTTCCCATTTGACGGAGTTCAGTGTCACTTCCCTAGAGGAAGTCAAAACTGTACACAGTATTTCTACGTATTTTTGAAGTAACTATTTAAGAGATATGATCTATTCGCATGCACCAATCTTGAACATCAATTGTTCTATAGTGTTGGCAGAATAACGGTCCATGAGCTGGTTTATGTGGTAATCCACGCCTTTTCTTGTCATGCCTAATTCTAATGCTATCTCGTCTTTTTTTAATCCCTTGTGACAATACAGTTCTATTAGTGTTTGCTGAATTACTTCCATTTGGGAAGTTTTTCTGTTTGAAGCAAAAACTCTATAGGCAACGTCCACCAGATCCGGCATTAGCACTTCCAGCAAATCGCGAGTCTCCCTGTCGTCCTCTATCTCTTTCCCTATCATCGACAGAATCACGCGGCAGTCCTGCCACTCTCCAATGAATGACAGACCGTATTGCATCTGGTTTTCTTTGACGGCCCGCGCGAACTGCTCGTCGAGTTTGGTTCGTGGCTCCAGCGTCGTCAGCATCGGCGACCACGGGAACACGGCGCCGGCCGGGCCGTAAGCAACAGGATCAACGCGATGGAACTGGTTCGCCGAGTAAGTCGTGATCCAGGCCTTGGGCCAGCCGAGGTTTATGTTCAGTGCTTTGTCGAACCCTTGGTCGCCGAAGAACGCCACCAAGATGAGCGGTACTCCGCCGGCGGCCGCACGCACCAGGGCCAGGGCCGCTTCAAGATCGTGCGCAGTTCGCACCTTGATTAGCACCCGCCTGAGCACCGCCACGTCGTGTACCACGGCGCCAGTCCGCTGCCTGAAAAGCTCCACGGCCTCCGGCAGGTTTGAAAGCGTTATCTGCATTAAGACCTCCTCATTGTTCACATTAGGCTATTTGCCGGGCTAGAAAAACCACAGCCAGGTGATGGTGTTGCCCCCTTTTTCTTCCTTATAGATACCTCCATTGCTAGCGAATTCGTTGTGTGTTTGTTGCAGTAAGCCAACTTTTTTCACGAGCGCTAGCGAAAAGATATTGCTTAACCAATATCGAAAAGATAGTATTCAGGTCACCAGCCCAGCACACCGGGCGCCGATCCTTAACAACCCAGTTCAACCGCCCACCGGGAGCAATCCCGAAACGGTGCCTGCAAGACGACAGTAAGGCCAGTGTGTGTGGAGAGTCATCAGACCGGGTGCAAGCGCGTGAGCGCTCCTAACGGCACAACGATCCAGTTTCAACATGCTGACGTGGATGTGGGGATAGCGCCCGGCGAGGGCGCCAGCACGAGCAAAAGCGCAAACCCATCACAACAAGCATTCATGGTGGCGCATCGCCAAACACAAAGTACCACTCAAACCAATGCGCGATCCGGGAGGCAGAGGCTAAACCCGGACGATGGCAAGGGCCTTAAATCGCAGATGAGGGGAGGGTGGTGTGGAGTGAATCGCCGCTTCGAAAGAGGCGGCACATTGAAGCGGCAGCACGGATGGACGTGCGGGAAGCGCGGGAACAAGCGCGCATATGGGGCCGAAAGGCTTGGAAGTTCCGGGCAGGAACACAGTCAGCGCAGAAGCGCCGTTACCGAGAAGGGGAGTCCTGCCACAGCCAGTGTCGAACCTGGCCCGCTTCGATGTGAGCAGCATAACAAAGGAGGTAGATACAGTATGGGAAATGACATGGAAATGCTTCGGGCGGAAATTGGAGCCTTAAACAATCAAGTGAGCATGCTGAACAAGCGGATATTGGAGCTTGAGAAAGCAGAAGCCCTGCGGCGGCAGGGCGAAGCAAAACTAAGAAAATTCCTTGATCAGTCCATTCCTAGCTTAACGATACGGAGCATGAATCCAGACGGGAGCTCTTCCCTTGTTGCGCGTCTTTGATGATCTCACCAATTTCGCGCAACGGCTTCAATGCAGATAGCGTTCGAATCTTGGCCTCGCCATCGGAAACATCGTTCTCTAGCGCTTTTATTGCTTGATCAATTAACGGATAGATATCGGCTGCGGTCTCTTTGGTAAGCAATTTAAGCATTGCAACTTGAACCAGCTGTAAAGCATCTATGCGACCGTGAATTCCTGCAAAGACAGCATTGATCTCTTCCGTAGGGTCGATTATGTCATTTGACATTTTTTTCTCCGAGTATAGGTGAGTGGAATTGCCATTGTACTCGAGCGGCATACCGCATTGCCGATAGCGGCGCAACGATGGACGAAAGATTCGTGACGGCGTGAGAGAACGCGCAGCAGCAAACAGGCGAGAGCGGCCTGAGTACAACGGCTTCAGGGGCCAGCGTGGCCCCACCAGTTTCCCCCCGCAGTACCTTGGCCGCCCGTGCTCCCCGCCGGGCGGCTTCTTTTTGGAGGTCACAGCATGCCTCGCTTCATGATCGGCTGGCTCAGCGACGCCCAGGCGCAGCAGTTGCGCGCCAACGGCGAGTGTTTGCGCTTCATGTGGTTCAGCCGCCGAGGTACACCGGTTCACCAAGTCGTCGCGAGGGCGCGATGAGCTACGCCCTTCAATCAATCGCCATCGGCGCGGCCATCGTGCTGCTGCTGGCGCTGCAACCTTTTTGGAGTTGATCACCATGAGCCTGCAAAACCTGTCTTGCAAAGTGCTTGCCGACCTGGGACGGCACGGCGCCGCGATGGCGGCGGATGAGCTGGAAACGCTCGCCATTGAACGCGAAGCGGATCTGATGCTGTCGGACACCGATTGCGCCCGCGGCATGGGCGAGTCCTTCATCGACCAACTGATCGCCGGCACGCCGTCCGGCCTGCTGGACGAGCTGCACCTCTATATCGGGCAGCAGTTGCTGCGCCGGGTGCACGATCGCAACCCGATGGGGCCGAGCTTTGCGCAATTGACGAGCGCGGCGCGGCGCTTCGTCGATGCGGCGGCAGCTAACCAGCTGAAGAGCGAGGCCGAGTGATGTCTGGTGCTTTCCGTGTCCGCGCTTCCAGCTGGGCCAGCCTGTTCGACTGCGCCCATCGCTGGGAGGGCGCAAACATCCTTGGCATGCGGATGCCAAGCAGCCCGCGTGCTCAGCTTGGCACCGCAATACATGCGGCAACCGCCGCTTTCGATGAAGCCAGGATGCGCGGCGAAGAGCTCCGCGCCCTGGACGTTGTGCCGGTGCTGGTTGATGAGTTGACCTCGCCGGAGCGGGATGTTGATTGGTCCGCCGACGAGCTGAGCCGGCGCGACGCCGAGGTGATCGGGCGCAAGTTGCTGACCCGGTACTGCCAAGAGATCGCGCCGCTTTACCACTATGTCGCGGTGGAGCTTGAGGTCGTGCCCTGGCGGATCGATTGCGGCGGCGGCATCGTCATCGAGATCCGCGGGACGCTGGACCGCAGCCGCGCGCGCGCCGATGGCGCCGGCGGCGTCGGCATCTGCGACATCAAGAGCGGCGTAAGCGCGGTAACGCAAGGGCGCGCGAAAACGAAAGGGCACGCTCCGCAGATCGGCACCTATGAACTGCTGTACGAGCGCACCACCGGCCAGGCGGTGACGTTGCCGGCAGACATTATCGGCCTGAAAACCAGCGGCTCGCCGGAGGTCGCCACCGGCCAGATCGTCGGCGCCCGCGACCAGCTGATCGGCACCGATGATTCGCCCGGCCTGATGGACTACGCCGCGGACATGTTCCGCAGCGGGCTTTTCCCACCCAACCCAACCAGCCACCTGTGCAGCGCCAAGTATTGCGCGCGCTGGAAGGTGTGCAAATTCAAGGATGACCAGCAATGACCGAAGTCGCGACCTCTATCCACTCTCTCCGGAATCAACCGCCGGCGGAAGCCAGCCTCCCGGTTGTCCGGGCAAGTTTCTTTGACCTGCAGGGCTTCGAGCTCCTGCAGCGCGTTGCCAAGGCCTTCGCCAGCTCGACGCTGGTCCCGCAGACCTATCAGGGCAATGTGGCCAACTGCATGATCGCGCTGAACCTGGCCGAGCGCCTGCGCGCCGATGCGCTGATGGTCATGCAGAACCTGTACATCGTTCACGGTAATCCGGGCTGGTCTTCCAAGTTCCTGATCGCCAGCGTCAACACCTGCGGCCGTTACGAGTCTCTGCGCTACGAGTGGCGTGGCGAGAAAGGGGCGGACGACTACGGTTGCCGAGCCTGGACTGTCGAGAAGTCGACCGGCGAGAAGCTCCATGGCGTCTGGATCGATTGGAAGATGGTGAAGGCGGAGGGCTGGAATAAGAAAAGCGGGAGCAAGTGGCTGACGATGGAGGACCAGATGTTCGTCTACCGCTCGGCCGCATTTTGGCAGCGTGCATACGCGCCGGAAATCAGCATGGGCCTGCCGTCGCAGGAGGAGTTGGCCGACACCTACGATGCCAAGCGCGGCGAGGATGGCGTTTACGAGGTTCCGCTTGAGGATCTGCAAAAGCAGAGACGCGCGCCCAGGGCTACGGCATCGCAGGCCGCCGCTTTGAGCGCCCCGGACGACGTAGATACCAGCACCGGCGAAGTGCTGTCCCAGCAGCAGTTCCGAAACGCGATGCAGCAGCGGCGCCAGGCTGAACAGGTGCGCGTCAATGACGACCGCGGCGACGCCAGCGAGCCCGAGCAGTTCGACCAGATCAACCAGCCGACCTTGGAAGAGGCGCTGGCCTTCGTGAGAAAGGGTGATCCGGACATGGCGCGCGACATTGCTCGCAGCTTGTCGGAGAAGGATCAAGCAATCGTCGAGCAGACCATCAACAACCAGCAGGCCAGCGCGGACCGCCCGCGCCGCCAGCGGAATCTGGAGTAATCACGACATGAAAATCAACGCGATTATCGCGAAAAACTTCCAAGGCCTGCGACACGCGGGCCTTTCTCTTTCCAGCCGCATCGCGCTGATCGCCGGCGACAACGGCGCGGGCAAAAGCTCGCTGCGAGACGCCATCGCGATGGCGCTGTCCGGCCTGCCGTCGCGGGTGGCCAAGAAAAAGGACTTTGGCCAACTGGTGATGGAAGGTCAGAAGGGGGCGTCGGTAAGCGTCGAGTTTGACGACGGCCGCGTCGCCACGCTGAAACTGCCGGACGGCAAGGTCGTCTTCGCTGGCGGCGGCGCGCTTGAGGACTCGGAAAGCTTCCGCGCTGCGCTGCCGTTCGCTCTGAACCCGGCGGCATTCGCAGCTGCAGATCCGGATGCGCGGCGCTCCGCGCTGTTTGCCTTGACCGGTTGCGGCGTGGACGAACGCGGCGTGGAGCAGCGCTTGCTCGAACGCGGCGTGGAGCAGCGCTATATAGACGCGGTGCTGCCGGTGGTGGGCGCGGGGTTTCCGGCGGCCGAGGCCGACGCAAAGCGGCGCGCAACCGAAGCGCGCGGCGCATGGAAAGGGGTGACGGGCGAGGTGTACGGCGACAAGAAAGCCGAGGACTGGAGCGTCGACGCGGTGGAAGTGCCGGATGCGGAAATCCAGCGGGCCAAGTCAGCCGCACAGGCGGTTCAGGATGAAATCGGCCAGTGCCAGCAGAGCCTGGGCGAGTTGCGGGCTCGCAAGCAGCAGCAGGATGACCGGCAGCGCCAGGCCGCCAAACTGACTGAGCTGGCGGCAATGCTCCCTCGCATCAGGAACAAGCTGAAGCAAGACCAGCTTGATCTGGCCAATGTCCGTGATCAAGTGGAATCCATCACCGCCGGCCCTGTGCGGCGCGTTGGTCTTGTTCATGACCTGGCGCGTGCGCTGAATGTGTCGCTGACCATGGCCATTCCTTTTGGCGACATGAATGCGGAACAACGTGGGCACTTGAAGGCCGCCGGCCAGGTGCTGGATCAGTACTCAGCGGAGCATGGCAGCTTGGCCGACGACGGTATCCCGCCGAGCGCTCAGGATCTGGCGCGCCTGCCGGATCTCCAGCATTCGCTGGACATGATGAGCCGCGCGGTGGCCAACGATGAGCGCGACCTGAAGATCGCAGAAGACGCAGAGGCGCAGCTGAAAGCATTGAGCGACGGAGCTGCGGCGCCGGTATCCGAGCATGAGGTAAGCCAGCTGGCCGAGCGGATCAACTCGTTGCAGGACAGCCACAAGCAACTGGCCGCTGACTTGGCGCGGCTGCTGGAGAAGCACCGCGAAGCCGCCGAGGCGGTCCAGCGCACCAAGCAGGCCGCTCTGCACCACGCCGACGTTCAAGCCTGGTCGGCGGTGACCAGCGCCATGGCTCCGGACGGCATCCCGGCCGAAATTCTGGCCGAGGCGCTGCGCCCGGTGAACGACCGCTTGTTCGAGCTCTCGCAGATGGCTGGCTGGTCGCGGGTGCAGATCAGCCGCGAAATGGACATCAGCGCCGACGGACGTCTGTACGGCCTGCTGTCCGAGTCTGAGCAGTGGCGCGCGGACTGCGTTATTGCGCTGGCGCTGTCGATCATGAGCGGACTGCGCATTGTGCTGCTTGACCGGTTCGACGTGCTGAGCATGGCCGGCCGCGGCCAACTGCTGGACCTGCTTGAAGGCCTGGACGACCAGATCGACACCGCGCTGGTCTTCGGAGCGCTGAAAGCGGCGCCGGAGAGCGACGAGATCGTCCAAGCCATCTGGATTCAGGACGGCGAGGTCGCCGGCCAGGATCTCGCGAAAGCCGCCTGACCTTTCTGACCATGATTACCAAAGGAAAACCCATGAAACCCATTCTGTTCTACGACACCGAGACGACTGGACTGCCGCAGTGGAATCTGCCGTCCGAAGACCTGTCCCAGCCCCACATTACCCAGATCGCTGCCGAGCTGGTCGACGAGGACAGCGGCCTTGTTCTTGCCGGCATGAATCTGCTGATCAAGCCGGACGGCTGGGTCATCCCGGACGATGTCGCCGAGCTGACCGGCATTACCACCGAGCTCTGCGAAGCCTTCGGCGTCGCGCTCGGCCAGGTTATGGACCTGTTCTTGGGGCTGTGGAGCCGTGCGGATATCCGCGTCGGTCACAACGAATCGTTCGATATGCGCATGGTCCGCATCGAGCTGATGCGCGTGTATGGCGAGGCCGTGGCCGATGACTGGAAAGAGGGCTCGGCGTTCTGCACATGCTCGAACAGCACCAAGATCGTCAACTTGCCGCCGACCGAGAAGATGCTGGCCGCCGGCAAGAAAAACGCCAAGCCGCCGAACCTGGGCGAGGCCTTCGAGTTCTTCACCGGCCGCAAGTTGGACGGCGCGCACAATGCCATGGTGGATGTCGCCGGCTGCCGCGACGTGTACTTCGGGATTCTGAAACACCGCAAAGCGGCGTAGGCCATGAGCCGCGTCATCTCCACGCGGCCGGCAAGCTCGCTCTATACGCCCGACCGGCTGCGAGACCTTCTCTCAGACGCGGAAACCAACGCCCACAGCGATTGGGACCGCGACTTCATCGAAACCATGCATGCACGGCTGAAGCAGTATGGCATGGGCATGCACATCAGCAGTCTGCAGCGCCATCACCTTGAACGCATTGCCTCCTCAATCTGAAAGGATCACCCCATGCAAGACAACAAAGACTTCCGCGCGATGACCTCCGACACAATCGGTAAAGACCTGCTCAGCGCGCTGGTGGCTGAAGTGAAGCTGCTGCCGGATGTCTGGCAGAAGCTCAGCCAGGCCAAGCAGGACGACGTGATCGAGCGTATGCGCAAGCGCGTGGAGTCGAACGTCAAAATGGCCATCCACCTGCTTAGCTCGGAAGGCCGCGTCACCGTGCCCGCCCATCTTGAGCAGTTCGTCAGCAAGGACGGCGTGAAGGTCCAGTTTAAAGTTAATCAGAACGCCGCCGGCGTCGTGGATCTGATGCGCGCCACAGGCAAGACTTGCTTGCTGGTGGTGGCCAACGCCGACGAAAACCTCGGCGGCATGGACGAGATCGTCGGCGAACCGGACCAGCGCGCGATGGACCTCGGACACGAGTACCACGACAACGACGGCGGCGGCATGGACGACATCTTCGGCGGCGATGTAGTCGACGCGGAGTTCGTATCCGACGCGCCGCAGTTGCCGGCGCCGGGCGATGAAACGCCGACGGAAGAACAGCTCGACAAAGCCTTCGATGACGGCTACGACGCGGCGCTCTCCGGCAAGCCGGAGAGCGATTGCCCGATCATGTCCGGCGCGCTGTGCATCGAATGGGTCAAAGGCTGGAAGGAGTTCCACAAGGAGCTGGCCGGCGGCGATCAGGCAGAGCCGAACGGCGGGGACGGCCCGGAACCCGATGCGCCGGCCGCTACCACGAGCCCGGCGGTGCGCTACCAGCATCCGGACGATTCCCGCCTGACGTGGACCGGCCGCGGCCGTAAGCCGGCTTGGGTTCAGGCCTGGCTTGACGCCGGCGGCACGCTGGAGCAGTTGGACGCCAATAGCAGCAACGACGCAGACACCGCGGCTGCCGCGTAATCACCGAATCACACCCGGGCGCCGTGGGCGCCCGCTGAGGACCACAACATGACCATCATCGCTATCGCCATCCCGGCAGAGCCCCAAGAACTGGCCGGCCGCTTGGAGCGGCTGACGACCGCGCATCGCGCACTGAAGGCGCGGGCGATCATTCTTGAAGAGCAGAGAAATGATTCGCAGAAGGCGGTGGAGTGGAATGCAAAGCTCCGCCAGGCTCTGGAGCTGGAGGTGCGCCAGCAACAGCGCCAGTTGGCCGACCAGGGCGTCGAGATCGAAGGCTTGCGCGCCGAGGCCGAGCGTGTCGAACTGCTGGAGCGCCAGCTCGAAGCGCGCGACCGCCGTGTCATCGAGTTGGAAGCCGCGTTGCATGTCGCGCTGCTGCCGACCGAGTCCCGCAGCAACGTGATCGATCTCGTACAGGCCGCGGCGTGATGTACCCCGACATCAAGAGCGATCCGCGCGTCGTCCCCGGGCTCGCGCATCTCTTCTATCGGCCTGAGCCGAAGAAGAAGCGCCCCGCCGGCGCGCGGTACTCGCTGGATCGGGTGGAGCATCGCGTCGAGGACATGCCCAGGGGCGAGTTCACGAGCGCTGACGTCGCCAAATTGCTCTGTCTCAGCATCGAGTCTGCGCGGCTGATCTGTACCGATGCTGTCAACGCCGGGCTGTTGCAGATCGTGCGCAGGGAGCGGCAGCTCAAGATATACAAGAAGGTGAGCGCATGATCTCGGCGATCTATCCGACGTTTGTCGGGGCGATCATCCAAACCAATGATTATCTGCGACACTCAGAAGTGCCGCTGCCGCCGTAGCCAAAGCAGCCATCATGGTCCAGAAGGCAGAGGTTCTCGCGTGTCTGGCCGAATCTTGTGCTGCCGCTATCGACTCAGCCGTCTCTCTCTTTCTCTCTGCCTCCTCAGCGCATTGAAATTCCCACAGAACTTCTTGGGCAATCACTGCGCTTTCATGGTTTTGATTTTGAGAGATCCAGCGCCTTAATCCCTCTGGACCCTCCCTTTTCAGTTTTTGCCTGTAAGGCTCCCGATCATCCATAGCAACTCCGACAAAAGTTAACGAGAGGCAAATTTAGCAGATGTCATTGCTATCGGGAGGCTGAAACCTATTTGAAGGAAAACGCCATGCAACACCTGGAACTGATACCCGATACCGGCGCCGCCCTGGCCGCGATCAACGAAGCCCACGCAAGTGGGCTTTTTAACGCCAAGCAGACCATGCAAGTGATCGTCAGCGAGCGCGACCACAACCACAGCCTCAACGTCGTGACCGTGACGATATCCAGCGCCTGCCCGAAATGCGGCGGCCCGCGCGGCAAGCCGGCCATGCAGCGCTACTGCGAAGAGGGCTGGTTTTACAGCGTCCACAACTGGACCAACCCGTGCGGCCATGTCGATTACTACCCGGATGTGTTGAGGGAGGCGCGCGGCCTGATGGCGCAGCGCTCGGCATGACCGGCCGCCGGGTCCACACCGGCTATCGAGATGGCCGGATGGTAATTCGATGGGTCGCCGCGGCGGCCCTTACTTATTGGGAGTGAGCATGAAAGAACGCCCGATGCTGTACACCGGCGCCATGGTTCGAAAAGTCCTGGCGGATGCAAAGACCCAGACGCGGCGGGTTGTGAAAGGTGCACCGTCGCTTGTCCGCTGGAATCCGATAGTGGTTGCCGGCCGCGCCGGTTGGGAGGACGAACATGGCCGCCCCATCATCTGCCCCTACGGGGAGCCCGGCGACCGGCTTTGGGTGCGGGAGACGTGGGGCGTCATCAGCCACTCGTGGGACAGGCACGGCAATAGGGTTAAGTGGACCCCAAACCGGCCGGCCACGGCAATCAGCGAGATGCCATTCGGCAATGGCTACTACTCCGGCCACGTCATCTATGCCGCTGATGGCCCGAATGAATGGTCAGACGACGACGATGGTGGCGGCGAGCCCCGTTCGCTGTGGCATCCATCGATCCACATGCCGCGGGCTGCCTGCCGCTTGATGCTGGAGATAACCGACGTCCGTGTTGAGCGGTTGCAGGATATCAGCGAGGCGGATGCTGTGGCAGAGGGCGGCCCGGTAGATCACCCCAATGGCACTGCCCGTGGGTGGTTCGAGCAGTTATGGGAGAAGCTATACGGCGCCGGCAGCTGGGATGCGAACCCATATGTGTGGCGAATTTCGTTCAAACGAGTTGAGAGGTGAGCGCAAATGAAGAAAACAGTCGAAGTCACCATGACATTTGAAGTCGAACTGGACATTGCTGACGAACACCTGACGCCCGAATCTATCGCTGAATTCGAGAGCTTCATGTTCGATGTAGGCGGAAGTCAAGACGGTATTTTCAAATATGTCGCCTCTCAGTTTGCTGACCAATCTGACCCGCGTTTTGTTGAGGGGGTCGGCAAGGCTGAGTGGGAAAAAACCTGCGATCCGGATGCAGAGGCTGCCATCAAATACCAGGTTCGCAACCTGGAAGTAGACGCGGAGGTGATGGAATGACAATGCAACAGAACTCCAAGCCCAACACGCCGCCGACGTCCGTCGCAATTGCATACGGGACCATGCTGCACGCCTGCAAGGCGATGGTTTCGGCTCAGCACGCTGGACCGATCACCCCCGAGATGTACGTTGCCTGGGACCAAGCCCAGCACATTGTCAAAAACGCCGAAGCCAAGCCGGTGATCCAAACCATCGTGATGATGCAGCAAGCCCTTGAAGTCGCGGAGGAGGAGCTGTGCACCCTTGGTGCTCTGCTCACAGAAGAAGGGTTTGAAACTTGGGCAATCAAGCTGGCGCTGGACGTGGTCCGCATCGCTCTATACGGCGGTGATGGCGACGGCCAAGGCCCGGAGCATTTCACAATCGCTCTTGCAGCGCTCAAGGCGCAAAACGACAAGGAAGAGAGGGAGGCAGAATGCAACAGAACCTGATCGACGCGGCGCGCGCTGTTATCGCAGCAGACCGCGCCGGCGAGCTGACCGACGAACTGATCGACGCGCTGGAGAAGGAAACCGATACGCCGGATGTCCAGATGGCGCAGGTGTACCGCGCGCAGCTTAAGACACGCGCTCAGATGGAGCGCGACATTCCGGAAGGGCAACGCGGATGGTGGTACGACGTGGCGCACGGGGAAACCTTGACTCTTCGTCAAGCCACTCAAGCAGATCTTGATCGGTGCACGCTCAACCATGACTGCAGCAGGTCTCCTGCTGACCATATGTGCGAGACGTTCGATCGCAGCTCGTTGGTGTCCAAGGCAGCGATTGCACACATTAACCCGGAGCAGCACACATTTGCCGCCATAGCTGCAAAACAGCACCCCGATGACCTGGCAGTCGACCGTTTCGCCTTGGCGATGAAGGCCAAGCTCGCGGACGCGCGCGCCAAGGGCCGCACCGGCTGGGACGACCCGGCGAAATGCTCTGTCGAGTTCCTGGCGCAGCTGCTCGTCGGCCACATCGGCAAAGACAACGCCGGCAACTTCGAGGACGTGGCCAATTTAGCGATGATGCTGCACCAGCGCGGCGCCGATCCGTCGGTGTTGGCTGAAGCGGCTGGTGCAAGGCCAGTCGAATCCACGGCCCCGATATCCACGCAGTGGTGGCTTGCCGAACTGGACCAGTATGGCAGCCCGAAATTAGTGGATGGCGACCATACCGATATGGCCGGAGCCAACCGCGCGCTGTACTTGATAAACGCTCTTGGCCTTGGCGCCGGACGCAAGTACGCAGCCGCAAAGGTCCAGTTGTTTGAAGCGGTTCCGGATGGCCGAGGCGTGAATCAAGGAGCCATCAAGCAGGTCAACAGGACCAGATTGGAGCGTGGACATGACTGAACTGGAAAAGCAGCTGCTCGATGTAGCGCGCTCGATACTGGCAGACGACATGCTGCCGCTTCTGCCGGCCGAGTATGTGGCCAAGGTTCGCTCTGCCATCGCCGCCGCCGAGGCCGCAGCCACCAGCGCCCAGCCGGCGCCCAACTATCCGGCCGTTCCGGAGGGTTGGGCCCTCGTGAAGTCGCCGATTACCGAGGACATGCATCGCGCCGCGGTGAAAGTGCTGGTTCGGGCGAACGGTGTCGACGGCCTGCCTCAGCGAATGCTTGATGCCATGGTCGCCACCGCGCCGCCGGCAACCGTCAAGGATTCCTTGATAGTTCAGCAGGCGCCGGCCGGCCGGCTGTCGTACTTTGCTTACGACCCAGACACGGGATTTGAACAGTTCAACACCGAAGCCGAGGCCATGAGTTTTGCGCAGGAATCCATCGACGCGTACCGCGACGCGGCTGGCGATGGATGGGACGAAGGCGTCGAGAATGTGTGCTGGGGCGTAGTCCACGGGACGACTCAGCAAGTCGCCGTTGAAGATGACTACGACGGGCGCGACGGCCTGGGCGACATGCTGTTCGTTGATTACATCCTCACAGGCCCAGCGCCGGCGTCGGCCCAGGTCGAACAGCAGGCGCCGGCTATCGACGCGACTCAGATCGTCGAGCAGATCGCACAGCAGTGGGATGAGTGCGAGTACGACGGCATCGACATCGGCGCAGCAATCCGCGCGGCCGCCACGCGCCTGGCGGCAGAGGCGAAAGGGGGCGAGTGATGGCCGGCAGCGTAATCAAGCGCTTCAGCACCACGACGGAGAACGGGTTCATCAAGCATGACGACCACCCAAGCACCTTCGAAGAAGCAGACCGGATTGCGGGCCGGCGGCTGGATCGTAGGAAGGCTTACGCGATTATCGACGGCGAGGTTTGCGAGTCCGCGACCTGGAGCCAGGCCTGCAGCGGATGCTACGAGGGGCGCGACAGCTATTACGGAACCGGTTCTGGCTGCAGCGAATGCGGTTACACCGGCCGGTGCCGGCGCGGGTGGTGGGCACCCATTAAGAGAGGAGCGGCAGCATGATCACCAAGGAACAACTGGCAGAGCTGACCAGCCTGGCGCGCGCGGCGACGCCCGGGCCGTGGGAAAACCAGACCAGCAACGGATGGCGCCGCGTGGGCACAACCTCCGCAAGCCGCGGGTGCATAGATGGTGACGTCGTGGCCAACGGCGCGGCCTCACCGGCGGACATGTCCTTCATCGCCGCAGCCAACCCCGCTATGGTCCTTGCACTGATCGCTGAGTTGGCGCAAGCACACGAAGCACGTCGCGAGGCTCAACTGGCCGCGCAGGAAGCGCAGACGTCGCGAGACAGTACGGTCACGCAGGTTCGTCGGGAGCTGGGCCAGCGCATAGTTTCTCAGGAAAAGGACGCGGCGCGGTATCGCGCTATGCGCGATGGGCTGGTATCTGGCGAGCTGGAAAACAACCCGATGGGCGAGGCGATGTATGAGCTTGGGGAACGAGTATGCGGGGAACGCGGCCATGATGCCATTCCAACAGCAGCGGAATTCGACGCGGCCATCGACGCCGTGATGGCGCCACCGCGCTGCACCTGCCCATCGGGTGGCTCGCTTCGCTGGCCGTGCACGCGGCATCCGCCGGAGTCGGCGTGACAACCGCGCCGCCGGCGCCGCCCATATACCGCTACATCCAGCGGCGCGGCGCCGAGGTCATCTACCTGGGCCCGGAGCCGCCTGAGCCTACGCCTGGTACGAGCTGCACCCGTAGCGAGTGGCTGCCGGACAAAACGGCGGAGTGGGGCGGGGATTGGTCACCGCCGGAGATTGTGTTTTGAGGGCTGCCCGAGGGTGGCCCTTCTTCTTTATATGGGCATGGGCATGGACGAATCGACGATGGGCATTGGCCAGGCTGCCGTGTTCCTTCATTGCTGCGAAGACACGGTATATCAGCTGGCGCGGAAACAGAAGTTACACGGTCGCAAAGTTGGCCGTGCATGGGTGTTTTTGAAATCTGATCTTGTGAGCTACCTCCGGGCGGACCAGAATGAAGGCCGGCAGGAGGCACAGGTCGGCGAAGAGAAAGGAGCAGTATGCCGATCTATCAAAGAGGAAAGACTTGGTGGTGCGATTTCGCAACGCCAGGCGGAAGCAGAGTTAGACAATCTCTTGGCACGCGTGACAGGACGCAAGCCCAGGAACTCTACGACAAATTGAAGTCGGAGCGCTGGCGGGTCGAGCAGTTGGGCGAGACGCCGGCTTACACCTGGGATGAAGCGTGCGTCCGCTACTTGCGTGAGAAGGACAGCAAGAAGAGCTTGTCCGACGACGTCACGAAGATCAAGTACTTCACCGGCTACTTCCGCGGCCGTGAGTTGCGCTCGATCAAGCGTGACGAGGTAATGGATGCGGTCTCAAAGCTGGTTCATGTGCGGGGTGTGTCGATTGGCCATCGCTGGGAAACCGGCAAGCCGGTCAGCGATTCGACAAAGAACCGGTATCTGGCGTTTGCGTCTGCTTTATTCAGGCTGGCTGCGAACGAGTGGGAGTGGATTCCGAAAGCTCCGGTCTTTAAGAAGCGCAAGGAAGCCAAGAGCCGGATTCGGTGGCTTAAGAAAAGCGAGGCAGCCCGGCTGCTATCCGAGCTCGCCCCGCACTTGAGGTCCATAGTGCAATTTGCTCTCGCTACTGGATTCCGTCACGCCAACATCATCGGCTTGGAGTGGTCGCAGGTCAATCTGGTCAATAAAATGGCATGGATTCACCCGGACCAAGCAAAGGCCGGCGAGGCCATCGGGATGCCGTTGAACGCAACAGCGTTGGAAGTTTTGGTTGCCCAGGTAGGGAAGCATCCGAAGTATGTGTTTACTTACCGTGGGTCAAAGCTGAAACAGAAGGCCGCGACGGGGTTCAAGAATGCGCTTAAGCGTGCGGGGATCAACAATTTCCGTTTCCACGACTTGAGACACACTTGGGCGAGTTGGCTGGTTCAAGCTGGGGTGCCGTTGCACATCATCCAGGAGCTGGGCGGATGGCACTCGATCGAGATGGTGAAGCGGTATGCACACCTTGCGCCGGAGCATCTGCGCGAGCATGTGGAGAGTATCGACAGCCTGATCGACAGCGGTACAAATCTGTCACAGGTGTCCCTGACTGAAGAGGAAACGCAGACAAGAAAAAAGGCGCTGTTTGCGGCAGCGCCTTGATTCATCTGGGTTTCTGGCGGAGAGGGAGGGATTCGAACCCTCGGTACGCTCGCACGTACGCCTGATTTCGAGTCAGGTACATTCGACCACTCTGCCACCTCTCCGACTCAGAGTGGGGCATTCTATTGGGCAAGGGTTTAGCTGTCAATAGCCTTGCTGCGATGAGCGATAAAAAACGCCGCCCGGAGGGGCGGCGAGTTCAACGGAGCAGACCATGCTCAGTGTTTTTTCAGCTCGCCTTCCCACTTGGCCACCACCGCGGTGGCGATGGAGTTGCCCACCACATTGGTGGCGGAGCGGCCCATGTCCAGGAAGTGGTCGATGCCCAGCAAGAGCAGCAGGCCGGCTTCCGGAATGTTGAACTGAGCCAGGGTGGCGGCGATCACCACCAGTGAGGCGCGCGGCACGCCGGCCATGCCCTTGGAGGTGAGCATCAGGATCAGCAGCATGGAGATTTCCTGCGCCAGCGTCAGATCAATGCCGTAAGCCTGGGCAATGAAGATGACGGCGAAGGTGCAGTACATCATCGAGCCGTCCAGATTGAAGGAGTAGCCCATCGGCAGCACGAAGCTGGCGATCTTGTTGGAGCAGCCGAAGCGCTCCAGCTGTTCCAGGGTCTTGGGGTAAGCGGCTTCGGAACTGGCGGTGGTGAAGGACAGCAGCAGCGGTTCGCGCATCATGCCCATCAGCTTGAGCACGCGGGTGCCGATGAACAGGCCCCCGATCAGGATCAGCAGGCCCCACAGGATGCCGATGGACAGGTAGAACTCCGCCATGAACTTGCCGTAGGTGGCGAGGATGCTCAGGCCTTCCTTGGCCACGGTGGCGGCGATGGCGCCAAACACGGCCAGCGGCGCGAACAGCATCACGTAGCTGGTCACTTTCAGCATCACGTGGGCCACCACGTCGATGGTGTCGATCAGCAGCTTGGCGCGTTCGCCCAAGGCCGCCATCGCGCAACCGAAGAATACCGAGAACACCACGATCTGCAGAATCTCGTTGGTGGCCATCGCTTCAAACACGCTCTTGGGGATGGCGTGGGTGATGAAGTCCTTCACCGACAGCGCGCCGACCTGGATGCCGCTGGTGGCGTGGCTGTCCGGCAGCGGCAGGCCAAGGGCCACGCCCGGCTTGAGCAGGTTGACCATGATCAGGCCCAGCGTCAGCGACATCAGCGAGGCGCTGATGAACCACAACATGGTTTTGCCGCCGATGCGGCCGACGGTCTTGGCGTCGCCCATCTTGGCGATGCCTACCACCAGGGTGGAAACCACCAAGGGCGCGATGATCATCTTGATCAGGCGCAGGAAGATGTCGGTCAGAATGGAGATATTGCTGGCGAAGGCTTGGATGTCGGCTTCATTGGCGGCGTTCTCGCGGTAGAGATAGCCAGTGATGATGCCCAGCACCAGGCCGATGAGGATCAGCCCTGTGAGTTTTTTCGACTGCATTGAGAAGTTCCTACCTGTATTTGAGAGCGTTTTGATAACAACACGGCAAGTTCGCAATGAAACAATGCCGGCGCCGGTCCGGTGGAGGGAGCAGCCGCTTCGTGTGTGTCAAGGTTGCCGATGTAGTGGCCTGCCTACGTTATTGTTGTTTGATTTTATTGGCATTGCTGCCAGTTGTAGGACAGTTGTTGACCTATTTAGGGGTGGGATTATAGTGAATTAGCGAACGCTTGTCTTTGTTGTATTTCGAGTCTTGAATTTCGCAGCGGAGTGTGTGTTGCGGAAACGAATGATGATGAACTTGCCATCGGGATGAGGGGCCGCCCCCGGCGCCTTGCGGCGGCGGCCTAGTATGTCAGTGGTGGATGTCCAGCGTGACGTCGCCGCGCTCTTCGGCCACGGTTTCCAGAATTTCCAGAATGGTGGCGTAAAGGTCCACGCCCAGCGCTTTGCGCGCTTCCTCGGTTTCGCGCCAGACGATTTCGAATGGGCCCGCCACGTCTTTGGCCAGGCTGTCGTACAGCGCGTCCAGATTGCGGCCGAAGTGGGCCGGCAGGAGCAACTGGCGGCTCAGCTCGTCAAACAGCTGGTCCAGGCTCTTGATGTGGTGCAGTTCGCAAACTTTCACTGGCATGGTGGCACCTCGATGAAGCGGTTGTAGTGGTCCACGGTGATGAAACGTTGACCGGAACCGGAGAACACGATGCGGTAAGCACCGCGCTTGCCCCCTTTATAGTTCAAGTCGGCTTCCTGCCATTGCCCTTTGGGCAAGCGTTTTTCGTAATTGCCGAAGCGGTCGCCGCCTATGGATTTGCCGTTGAGGCCGGGCACGCTCCACAGGCTGCGGCCAGGCTGCCAGCCGGCGTTTTTGGCTTGGCGTTTATTGATGAATTGCGGCGGTAGCTGGCCGTTCTTGCCCAACTGGCTTAGCACCGCGCTCAGTTCGTTCTGGTTGAGCCGGTTGCCGGCTTGCTGATTGATCTGGGCCGCCACCAGCGAGCATTGGGGCAAGGCCCAGGCGGCGGGGGCGGCGATCAGGCAGGCCAGCGCCAGCAGGCGCGATAGACGTGGAATCATTGGGCTTGCTCCATGGGCAGGGATTCAACCGGATAATCGGCGCCTATCAGCAGCGGCAGGATGCGGCGCATGCCGGCGCTATCGGCGTCGGTGGTGATGAAGCGGTAGGCCGGCTCGGCTGTGGGCGCGGCGTCCGGCAGCAGCGAGGTCACGCGACGGGCGATGGCTTCGGCCGGATCGTACAAGGCGATGCCGTCGCCGGTCAGCTCGCGGATCAGCGGCTCTAAAAACGGATAATGGGTGCAGCCCAGCGCGATGTGGTCGACGTTCTCGCCAAGTAGCGGCCGCACTACGTCCGCCACCAGTTCGCGCGTGCGCGGGCTGTCGAGTTCGCCTGCCTCCACCTGTTCCACCCAGCCCGCGCCCACGCGGCGCAGCACTTCAACGTGGCCGGCGTGGGTGTCCAGCAGTTTGCGCACCCGCTCGCTTTGCAGCGTGGCCTGGGTGGCCAGCACCGCGATGCGGCCGGTGCGGCTCATGGCCGCAGCCGGCTTGATCGCCGGCTCTATGCCCACCAGCGGAATGGAAAGTTCGCGACGCATGGCGGCGATGCCGGCGGTGGTGGCGGTGTTGCAGGCCACCACCAGCAGGGTGGCGCCTTGTTCTTGAAGGTAGCGGCCCATCCTGACGCTGCGCTCGGCGATGTCGCTGTGGCTGCGTTGGCCGTAGGGGCAGTAGGCCTGATCGGCCAGATAGGTGATGCCCCAGCCGGGCAGCGCGGCGCGCACGGCCTTCCATACCGAAAGGCCGCCGAGGCCGGAGTCGAACATCGCGATCATGAGGCGTGTGTCAGTTGTTCTGGATGACGATCTTGGGGAATTTGCCGGAGAAGTCCTGAGCTTTCTCGCCCACCTTCACCGCCACTTTGCGGGCGATGGCCTTGTACAGTTCTGCCACCTTGCCATCCGGATCGGCCGCCACCGTGGGGGTGCCGCCGTCCGCCGCCAGGCGGATGCCCATATCCAGCGGCAGGGAGCCCAGCACGTCCACGCCGAAGTCCGCCGCCATCCGCGCCGCGCCGCCTTCGCCGAAGATGTGTTCGGCGTGGCCGCAGTGGGTGCAGACGTGGATGGCCATGTTCTCCACCATGCCCAGGATGGGAATGCCCACTTTCTGGAACATGGTGACGCCCTTGCGCGCGTCCAGCAGCGCGATGTCCTGCGGGGTGGTGACGATGACGGCGCCGGTGACCGGCACTTTTTGCGACAGCGTCAGCTGGATGTCGCCGGTGCCCGGCGGCATGTCGATGACCAGATAGTCCAGATTGTCCCAGCGGGTGTCGTTGAGCAGCTGTTGCAGCGCCTGGCTGACCATGGGGCCGCGCCAGACCATGGCCTGGTCCGCGTCCACCAGATAGCCGATGGACATAGTCTGCACGCCGTGGCTTTCCAGCGGCTTCAGGCTCTTGCCGTCCGGGGTTTCCGGACGCTGGCCCTGCAAGCCCATCATCAGCGGCTGGGACGGGCCGTAGATGTCTGCGTCCAGGATGCCGACGCGCGCGCCTTCCGCGGACAGCGCCAGCGCCAGGTTGGCCGCGGTGGTGGATTTACCCACGCCGCCCTTGCCGGAGGCGACGGCGATCACGTTCTTGACGCCGGAGAGCAGCGGCACGCCGCGCTGGGCGGAGTGGCTGGTGATCAGGCTGCCCACGCGCACGCTGAGTTTGCGTTGCTCGGCCAGCGGCGCCAGCGCGGCTTCGAAGCGCTGGCGCACGGGCTCGTGCTGGCTATTGGCCGGATAGGCCAACACCACGTCCAGCGACAGTTCGGCATCGCTGATCTTGATGTTTTTCACCGCCTTGGCGGCGACGAAGGGTTTGCCGGTGTTGTCGTCGATCAGGCTGGACACGGCTTCCAGCACTTGAGCATCGCTGAGTGACATGCTGTTTTCGGTTCCCGGTGAGGACTGGAAAAGGCGGGTGAGCTTGGAGAGCATGGGGAGGACATCCGTTGAATCTGTGGCTGTCCGGCAGTGTACCCCAACTTGCCCGCGCTGGCATCGGCGCGGGCGGGAAGGGCGTCCCGCCGGCCAGGTTTATTTGACCACGTTGCCGGCGACGTTGAGTACGTCCCAGGTGCGGGCGAAGGGGGGCGCGTAGCAGAAGTCCATCATGCCCAGTTCTCGCGCGCTGACGCCTTTGGCGATGGCCACGGCCAGCGCGTCCAGCCGGTGCACCACATCGCCGTTGCGGCCTATCATCTGCGCGCCCAGCAGCCGTTGGCTGCCGGTTTCGTAAGTCAGCTTGACGTGGACTTCCGCCTGGCCCGGCACGTAATTGGTGTGATTCTTGTCCTTGACCAGCACGCTTTGGCAATCAAAGCCGGCGGCGCGCGCCTGGGTTTCGGACAGGCCGGTGCGCGCGGCGTCCAGAGACAGCATCCGCACCGCGGCGGAGCCCAGGGTGCCCGGATAGGCCTGGCGGCCGCCGGCCAGGTTCTCGCCCACCAGCCGGCCCAGCTTGTTGGCCCCGGTGGCCAGCGCCACGTAGACCGGTTGGCCGGTCAGCTGATGCGGCGCGGCGGTGCAGTCGCCGGCGGAGTAAATGTCCGGCAGGCTGGTTTCGCCGTAAGCGTTGACCACGATGGCGCCGTTGCCCAGCCGCGTAAGGCCGGCGTCGGCGACGAAGGCGGTGTTGGGGCGGATGCCTATGCTCAGCACCACCAGATCGGCCGGGTATTCGCCGCGATCGGTGAGCACGCTTTGCACCTTACCGTCGCCGCGCAGCGCGGTGACGGCCTCGGACAGGTGCAAGGCCACGCCGTGTTCGCGCAATTCCTGCTCCATCAGACCGGTGATTTCGGCGTCGAAGGCGTCCGGCATTACCCGCTCGGCCAGCTGGATCAGGCGTACGCGCTTGCCCAGGCGGACCATGGCTTCGGCCAATTCCAGGCCGATGAAGCCGGCGCCGATGATGGTGACCTCGCGCACTTCCTCGCGGGCCGCGGCCGCGCGCAGCGCCAGGCCGTCCTCCATTACCCGCAGCGTGTGCACGCCCGGCAAGTCCAGGCCAGGCAGCGGCGGCCGGATTTCGCTGGCGCCGGTGGCGATCATCAGCTTGTCGTAAGCGGCGTCGAAGGCTTCGCCGTCCGCCAGCCGGCGCACCCGCACCCGCTTGGCGGCGGGGTCTATGCTCAGCGCCTGGTGGCCGGTATGCACGCGGATATGGCGCTTGGCGAAGTCTTCCACGCTGAATTCGGCCATATAGCCGGGCTCGTCGAACTCGCCGCCGACGAAGTAGGGCAGGCCGCAAGCGCCAAAGGAAATGACCTCCGACATCTCGTAGACGTCGATTTCAGCTTGGGGCGCGCTGCGGCGCGCCTTGGCCGCCGCGCTCATGCCGGCGGCTTCGCCGCCGATGATGACGATTTTCATAGTGTATTCCCGTCGGGGTTATTGCTGTGCCGCGCGGCGCCGGCTCGCGCTGGGGCGGGCTCGGTCTGCATCGCGGGGCTGTTGGCCGCTTTCATGGAAAAACCGCCGAGGATGCTTAGTTTACAGGCTGTAAATAGGCATTCCCAGGCGGTTTTCAAGGCTGATTCGCGCGCAGAGCGTTAAGCCATTTCTTCGTCCAGATTGATCTCGCGGTCGCTATTGAACACCTGCATATCGGTCTGGCCCAGTAGGCGGCTGGTCACGGTGCCGGCGGTGATGGAGCCGCTGACGTTGAGCGCGGTGCGGCCCATGTCGATCAAGGGTTCGATCGAGATCAGCAGGCCGGCCAGCGCTACCGGGAAGTCCAGCGCGGACAGCACGATCAGGGCGGCGAAGGTGGCGCCGCCGCCAACGCCGGCCACGCCGAAGGAGCTGATGGTGATGATGGCGATCAAGGGCACGATGAAGTGCAGATCCATCGGATTGACGCCCACGGTGGGGGCAATCATCACTGCGAGCATGGCCGGGTAGATGCCGGCGCAGCCGTTCTGGCCGATGGTGGCGCCGAAGGAGGCAGCGAAGTTGGCGATGCCGTCCGGAATGCCCAGCAGCTTGTTCTGCGTGGCCACATTCATCGGAATGGAGCCGGCGCTGGTGCGCGAGGTGAAGGCGAAGGTTAGCACCGGGATCACTTTCTTCGTCCAGCGCAGTGGGTTGACGCCGGCCAGGCCCACCAGCAGCAGGTGCACGGCGAACATCAGCAGCATCGCGCCGTAGGAAGCCAGTACGAAGTTGATCAGGTTGACGATGTCGGCCCAGCTGGAACCGGACACCACCTTGGTCATCAGCGCGAACACGCCGTAGGGGGTTAGGCGTAGCACCAGGGTCACCATCCGCATCACGATGGCCTGGGTCACGGCGATGAAATGGTTGAAGCTGGCGAACAGCTCGGGCTTTTTGCGGGCGATGCCGGTGGCGGACAGGCCTACCAGCACGGAGAAGATCACCACCGCGATGGTGGAGGTCTTGCGCGCGCCGGTCATGTCCAGGAAGGGGTTGGCCGGCAGGAAGTCCAGCACCAGCTTACTGAAGGACAGGTCTTCCACCGTGCTCAGGTTCTTCACCAGCGATTCGCCGCGCGCCACTTCGGCGGCGCCGGCGGTCAGGCCCTCGGCGCTGAGGCCGAACAGATTGGCCATCAGAATGCCGGCGCCGGCGGCGAGCATCGTGGTGAACAAGAGCACGCCCAGGGTGGCGGCGCTGATCTTGCCCAGCGAGGAGCCGCCTTCCAGTTTCAGCAGCGCGGCGATGATGGACACCATGATCAGCGGGATCACGATCATCTGCAGCAGCTTCACATAGCCGGAGCCGATGATTTCGCTCAGCTCCAGACAGGCGGCCAGCGCCGGCGAACCGGGTTGAACCAGCCATTGCAGCGCGGCGCCGAAGGCGACGCCCAACGCCAGGCCGGTGAAGACCCGCTTGGTGAAGGAAACGTGGGTGCGTTGCTGCTGCCACAGCAGCGCCAGCAAGGCCAGCGTGACGGCTAGCGTGGCGATGACGGTCAAGGTCATGGGAAACCCCTTAATCTATTTGGTTTTGTCGTCAGGTTTCACTGGCCGCCCAGGCCGGCTGAGTACTGGAGATTTTGGGTGGGGCGGCGAGCTGGGCTCAGGGTAGCGACGGCTTGGCGTCGGCATTTTGAGCGAGGTCAGACGAGCGTGGAATCCTGATAAAAAGCTTCATCCAGGCCGGGCGATACGCGAGGGAATACGCGCGGCCAAGCCGGGAGATACAGTGATAAAGGCGCGATTTTACCGAGTTTCCACTCGTTTTACTTATATTAATAAGAATAAGCTTATTGATTGTTTTTCTATCAGCCGTGCGGCGATTTTGGGCCGGGGCGATAAAGCGAAGGGTCGCAATGGCGTGGCGCGTTGTCCCTCTTGCATGGGTAAGATTGATTGTCTTGACTGCAAATGGCTGTTTTTATTGCGTTTGTGGCAAAAATTGCTTTGCGCGGTAGGTGTTCTGCAGGTACAATTACGCCCTTTTTTCGCTTTATTGGCCCTTGTCCCGGCCGCATGGGCAAGCGCGCCGCCGCTTGCCGGTCTCAGAAAGGCTGCATCTCCGTAATGTCCGCTCTACACGCAAAGCTTAGCCGTTCCAATCTATTGTTCCCGCTGGCTCTGGTTCTGTTTGAATTCG
Organism: Chromobacterium fluminis; assembly: GCF_011602385.1. NCBI lineage: Bacteria > Pseudomonadati > Pseudomonadota > Betaproteobacteria > Neisseriales > Chromobacteriaceae > Chromobacterium > Chromobacterium fluminis. The sequence continues at coordinate 90,773 of NZ_JAAOMA010000013.1, forward strand.
CCGTCTACATCTGCAACGACATGGTGCAGCCGGCGATGTTGGCCGTGACCCGGGAATTCCTGGTCGACGCCTCCTGGGTGCCTGCGTCCATGACCGCCTTCCTGCTGGGCGGCGCGCTGCTGTCCTGGCTGACCGGCCCCTTGTCCGACCGTATCGGCCGGCGGCCGGTGCTGCTGTTCGGCGTCGCCTACTTTACCGTGACCTGCCTGGCCACCTATCTGGTCAGCTCCATCGAAGCCTTCATCGCGCTGCGCCTGCTGCAGGGCATCGGCCTGTGCTTCATCAACGCCGTCGGCTATGCCGCGGTGCAGGAAGCCTTTGAAGAAAAGGCCGCGGTCAAGGTCACCGCGCTGATGGCCAATGTGGCGCTGATCGCGCCCTTGGCCGGTCCGCTGGCCGGCGCCGCGCTGATGGAGCTGGCGCCGTGGCGCACCAGCTTCCTGCTGATTGCCGCGCTGTCTTTCCTGGCCTTGTTGGGCCTGCTGTGGAAAATGCCGGAAACCACTCAGCCCAGCCATGAAAAGCTGCCGCTGGCGCAGATGGGGCGTGATTACCTGAAAGTGTTCAGCAACGGCCGCTTTGTGTTGTCCGCGCTGTGCATTCCCTTGCTGGCGCTGCCGCTGATGGGCTGGATCGCCATGTCGCCGGTGCTGCTGATCCATGATCTGCACATGAGCGCGCTGGAATACGGCTTGATGCAGCTGCCGGTGTTTGGCGGCCTGATCGCCGGCAATCTGGCTTTGGTGCTGGTGGCAGGCCGCTGGCCGTTGGGCCGTTCCGCGCTGATCGGCATGTGGCCCATCGTGATCGGCCTCAGCCTGATGTTGTCCGGCGTGTTGTGGTCCGCGCATCCGCAATACTTCATGGTGGCCGGCATGACGCTGATGGCCTTCGGCGAAGGTTTGGCCTTCGGCGTGCTGTACCGCTTCGCGTTGATGTCCTGCGACGCCGTCGGCAAGGGCACGGTGTCCGCCAGCATGAGCATGCTGTCCATGGCCGGCTACGCGCTGGGCGTGGAACTGTTCCGCATCGCTTATCAGCAGGCGGGCATGCTCGGTTTTGCCTGCCTGTCGCTGGCCTTCTCGCTGGCCTATGTGCGAGTGGCGCGCCGCACCGTGCGCTGGGCGATGCTGGAGCGCGCGCAGCAAGCAGAAGCCAAGCAGCTGGAACTGGCTAGCCAGGGTTCTTGAGCCGGCGCCTGATTCCGCAAACAAAGCCCGGCCGCGCATGCGGGTCGGGCTTTGTTTTATCTGCGGCCGCATCCCGGAATCCATCGTGACCGCCGGGGGCGACTGCCTCTATAATCGATCGTTTCAGATCGCACCTTTGGAACAATCCTAATGAGCAAACGCAAGATTCTGGTGACCAGCGCACTGCCTTACGCCAACGCGGGGCTGCATCTGGGTCACATGCTGGAACAGATTCAGACCGATATCTGGGTGCGCTTCCAGAAGATGCGCGGCCACGAATGCTATTACGTCTGCGCCGACGACACCCACGGCGCCCCCATCATGCTGGCGGCGGAAAAACAGGGCATCACCCCGGAACAGCTGGTGGACAGCGTGCGCGAACTGCACCTGGCGGATTCCCAGGGCTTCCTGATCGGCCACGACAACTACTACAGCACCAACAGCCCGGAGAACAAGGCGCTGGCGGAGCAGGTGTATCTGGCCTTGAAGGCCGACGACAAAATCGCCTGCCGCACCATCGAACAACTGTTCGATCCGGAAAAGCAAATGTTCCTGCCGGACCGCTTCGTCAAGGGCGAATGCCCTAAGTGCAGCGCCAAGGATCAGTACGGCGACAACTGTGAAGTCTGCGGCGCCACCTACAACCCCACCGAACTGAAGAACCCGTACTCGGCGGTGTCCGGCGCCAAGCCGGTGCTGAAAACCTCCGAGCACTATTTCTTCCGCCTGGGCGAATGCGCCGACTTCCTCAAGCAGTGGACCGGCGGCAGCAGCGTGCGCTCAGACGGTGCGACCCAGCCGCATCTGCAGCCGGAATCGCTGAACAAAATGAACGAGTGGATTTCCGGCGGCTTGCAGGACTGGGACATCAGCCGCGACGCGCCGTATTTCGGCTTCGAGATCCCCGGCGCGCCGGGCAAGTACTTCTATGTGTGGCTGGACGCGCCTATCGGCTACATGGCCAGCTTCAAGAATCTGTGCGATCGCAGCGGCCTGAACTTCGACGAATGGTTCGGCAAGGATAGCCGGACCGAGATGTACCATTTCATCGGCAAAGACATCCTGTACTTCCACGCCTTGTTCTGGCCGGCGATGCTGAACTACTCCGGCCTGCGCGCGCCTACCGGCGTGTTCGCCCACGGCTTTCTGACCGTGGACGGGCAGAAGATGTCCAAGTCTCGCGGCACCTTCATCCAGGCCAAGAGCTATCTGGATTGCGGGCTGAATCCGGAGTGGATGCGCTATTACATCGCCGCCAAACTGAACGGCCGCATCGAAGACATCGATCTGAACCTGAACGACTTCGTCGCGCGGGTGAATTCCGATCTGGTGGGCAAGTTCGTCAACATCGCCAGCCGCTCCGCCGGCTTCATCGCCAAGCGTTTTGACGGCATGCTGGCTAGCCAGGTCAGCGACGGCGACATCCTCGCCAAGCTGCAGGCCGCCGCCGATGAACTGGCCGCCGCCTTCGAAGCGCGCGAATACGCCAAGGCGCTGCGCGATGTCATGGCGCTGGCCGACGTGGTCAACGCCTACGTGGACGCCAACAAGCCGTGGGAGCTGGCCAAGCAGGAAGGCCAGGACGCGCGCTTGCAGGAAGTCTGCACCGTGTTGATCAACGCCTTCCGCCTGCTTGCCATTTACCTGAAGCCGGTGCTGCCCAAGCTGGCCGAAGGCGTGGAAGCCTTCCTCGACGTGGCGCCGCTCGCCTGGAGCGACGCCGCAAACCTGCTGTTGGGCAAGAAGATCCATGCCTACCAGCACCTGATGCAGCGCATCGACCCGGTGCTGATCGACAAACTGATAGAAGCGAACAAACAGAATATGCAAGCTACCGCAGACGCCCCGGCCGCCGCTCAATACGAGCCGCTGGCCGAAACCATCAAGATCGACGACTTCGCCAAGCTGGACCTGCGCATTGGCAAGGTGCTGGAGTGCAACTTCGTCGAAGGCTCGGACAAACTGCTGCAGTTCACCGTGGATATGGGCTTTGAGAAGCGCAACATCTTCTCCGGCATCCGCAAGGCTTATCAGGAGCCGGAAAAACTGGTGGGCCGCAATGTGGTGGTGGTGGCCAATCTGGCCGAGCGCAAGATGCGCTTCGGCGTATCGCAAGGCATGATCGTCTGCGCTTCCGGCCAGGACGACAGCGAAGGCCTGTTCCTGCTGGACGCCGATCAAGGCGCCAAGCCGGGCATGCGCATAGGCTGAGCCGGTAGTTCCTAATCCTGACTGTTCTTTTTGCTAGTTGGGTCCCGCGGCCCCTGCTGTCATATTGGCATGCAGGGGCCGCGTCATTTCGCGGCCCCGAAATCTTCACCGGGCTGTCATCTGAGGCTGTTACATTCACTGCAAGCCAAATGCGAAACATTCTCGTCCGGCTGGCGGAACTTTTGAAAATATGGTATGTCTCTAGATGAAATGAATTTTGAACAACCCAAAAAAAAGAAAAAGGAATGAACCATCATGAAAATTTCTCAACTGAAACCCGGCTACAAAATCCTTGAGCACAAGGACAGCGGCTCTACCATGCATTACGAAGTGGTCAGCATTCGACAGGTTGGCAAGATGTTTGAAGTGACTTTCAAGTCCGCCTTGGGCTTGGCCAGCGCCTTGTATCCCGCCAATGCCTTCATTCAGGCGGCCGCCTGATGCCACTTCCCTGCGTTTGTCCATTCCATTGCGCAGATTACAGATGAAGCCCCGCAAAACGCGGGGCTTTGTTTTTGGCCGGTCTGTTTCTTCCCCTGCGAAAAACTCAAGTCAGGCAGTTGACGTTTCGATGCAAATTGTTCATGCTTTTTGCATTTGATGGCGGAGGTTCCGTGCCGCAACGAGCAAAACTGATACTGGAAATCATCGTTAATTTCCTGCTGCCCTGGCTGTGTTACCGCTATGGCGAGCCGCGTTGGGGAGAAGCCGGCGCGCTGATGTTCTCCGCCTTGCCGCCTGTATTGTGGAGCGTGGTCGAGTTGCTGCGCTTCCGGCGAGTGGACGCCTTGAGCCTGCTGGTGCTGCTGGGCATAGGCTTGTCCTTGCTGGCCATGCTGCTGGGCGGCGACGCGCGGTTGTTGTTGCTGCGCGAGTCCCTGATCACCGGTTTGATCGGTTGCGGTTTCTTGTTGTCTTTGGCGCTGCGTCGGCCGCTAGTGTTTTATCTGGCGCGGGCGACCTTGGCGCGGGAGTCGGAGCAGGGGCGGGAACGGTTTGAACAGTTGTGGCGCGTTGACGGTTTTAGACGCGCCATCCAGCAGATGACGCTGTGGTGGGGTTTGGGCCTGAGCCTGGAGGCCGGGGTGCGCGCTTATCTGGCCTGGACTTGGCCGGTGGAGCGTTTTCTGCTGGTAGCGCCCTTCATCAGCTACGGCGTGATGGGCGGGTTGTGCCTGATGACTTTGCTGTATCGCCGGCGGATGCGACGAGAAGCCGCCGTGGCCATGGCCGCGCTTTGAAGCGGATCGCGGCGAATAGACAAAAAAAAGGGCCGCAAAAGCGGCCCTGAAGTTCCGTGATGAACACTTAGGAGGAAAGACACGGCTGCTTGTTTTGCGGCTTCGCTGGCAGTCGAAACCGCAGCGGCAATGTCTTCCAAAATGCACAAGATCGCGACCGCATCGGCAGTGCCTGTTGGCAGACAGGCGGCTGACTTCTCGGGCCGCAATCGCTCGGGGAGAACGACTGCGCTGACCTTGAGTTCACTTTAGCCGGTCTTTGTTGATCAGGTGTGTGGCAGTAAAGATCAACTGTTAACAAGTATGAATCGTCTTGGTGCGGACTTTCTGCGTGCCCGTAATCTTTTTTGTCAAAAGACTTGACCAAGGAAACGGGGCGGGGTATAGTTCACTCCTCTGCACGAAACACGGCAGACAGATCAGACGCGGGGTGGAGCAGTCTGGTAGCTCGTCGGGCTCATAACCCGAAGGTCGTAGGTTCAAATCCTGCCCCCGCAACCAAGTTAAAAAGCCCGAAGCTTACAAGCTTCGGGCTTTTTGCTTTTTTAGTCTCGCCCGGGAGGGCCGGAATTGGCTGCGCGCCAGGCTTTTAGTTGAGAGAAGAGCTGCTTTATAGTGGTTTCATCTATTCACATTCGGGAGCCTCAGCATGCGCATTGCCGTTTTTGACGCCAAGAATTACGACCGCCAGGCACTGGAGGCCGCCAATCAAAACCACCACCATCAACTGCAGTTTTTCGAACCGCGCTTGAGCTTGGACACCGTGGGGCTGGTTCAGGGAGTGGCTGCGGTGTGCCCTTTCGTCAACGACAGGCTGGACGCCGCGGTGGTGGCGAAGCTGGCTGCGGCGGGGGTGAAGCTGGTGACTTTGCGTTGCGCCGGCTACAACGGCGTGGATCTGGCGGCTTGCCGTCAGCACGGCATCGCGGTGACCCGGGTTCCGGCCTATTCGCCGCACGCAGTGGCCGAGCACGCCTTCGCTTTATTGCTGGCGGTGGTGCGCCGCATTCACAAGTCCTACACCCGGGTGCGGGAGATGGACTTCTCGCTGGATGGGCTGGTGGGTTTCGATCTTCACGGCAAGACCATGGGCGTGTTGGGCGCCGGCCGAATCGGCCGGGCCACGATGTCCATCGCCCGCGGCTTCGGCATGCGGGTGCTGGCCTATGATCTGTACCCCAACGCCGAACTGGCGGCTAGTCTAGGTTGCGAGTTTGTCTCTTTGGAGGAAATATGGCGACAGGCGGATGTGATCAGCCTGCATTTGCCGTTGACGGCGGAGAGCCGGCACCTGATCAATCGCGATACGCTGGGGCGGATGAAGCCGGGCGCGGTGCTGATCAATACCAGCCGAGGCGGCCTGGTCGACACCGCCGCCTTGTTGGAGGCGTTGAAGGCTGGGCGCTTGTCCGGCGTGGGCCTGGACGTGTACGAGATGGAAGAGGGCGTGTTTTTCGAGAACCTGTCGGAAAGCGGGCTGCAGGACGATCAGCTGGCGCGTTTGCTGACCTTTCCCAATGTGCTGGTGACTTCCCACCAGGGCTTTCTGACGCGGGAGGCGCTGATGAATATCGCCGACACCACCTTGGGCAATGCCGGCGCTTTCGAGCGGGGAGAGGCGCTGGTCAACGCCATCTCCGTCTAGTTGGAGCGGCTAACAAAACCACGCAGAGAAGCTGAGCCAAGGCGCGCCGACGCAGGCAGTACGAGTCGTACGACAAGGAGGCGCAACGTAGGATCAGGGGTTTTGTTAGCGGGTCTTAGAGCCTGTTTACGATCTCGCGAGCTAAGGCGAGACAAGGCGAAAACGGCTGAGAAAGCGGAATGTACACGTGGTACATGAGCATTTCGACGAGGTTTTCAACGCCGTATCGCCGACGCGCAGTAGATCGTAAACAGGTTCTTAGGGTAGGTCGCGGCGGAATACCCAGGTGAGTTCGCTGGAGGCCGCCGAATCGAAGGCGTAACCGGCGCTGTCGAAGTGCTTGAGCTGCTCCGGCTGGCTGACCTGATGCAGCGCGGCCCAGCGCGCCATCATGCCGCGCGCGCGTTTGGCGTAGAAGCTGATGATTTTGTACTGGCCGTTCTTGCGGTCCTGGAACACTGGGGTGATCAGGCTGCCGTTGAGCTTGGTCGGCTTCACCGCCTTGAAGTATTCCTCCGAGGCCAGGTTCACCAGTACCGGGTCTTTTCTTTGCTCCAGCACGGCGTTCAACGCGTGGGTGACGGTGTCGCCCCAGAACTCGTACAAGTTTTTGCCGCGCGGGTTGTTCAGGCGGGTGCCCATCTCCAGCCGGTAGGGCTGCATCAGGTCCAGCGGCCGCAGCGTGCCGTAGAGGCCGGACAGAATGCGCAAATGGTTTTGCAGATAGCTCATCTGTCCCGGCTCCAGGCTGGCGGCGTTCAGGCCTTCGTAGACGTCGCCCTTGAAGGCCAGCACCGCCTGTTTGGCGTTGGCCGGGCTGAACGGCGCTTGCCAATCGTGGTAGCGGCCCACGTTCAATTGCGCCAGCGCGTCGCTGATGCTCATCAGCTTGCCGATTTCCAGCGGGCTCTTGGCGCGCAGTACCTGGATCAGCTCGGCGCTGTGGTGCAGAAAGTCCGGCTGGGTGTAGTGATTGGTGGCGGCGGGGGTGTCGAAGTCCAGCGTCTTGGCTGGGGAGATGACCATCAGCATGAGGCGAATCCTTATTGAGCAACCGCCATTGTACTGGACTGCGTCGGGCTTGGCCCGCCGTCGTGACCGGCGGCGCGCTTGGCTCTAGAATGCAGGCCGGGATTTGAATCTATGATGGTTTGGCAAGGAGAGGACATGCGGGTATTAGTGCAAAGGGTGAGGCAGGCTTCGGTGACGGTGGAGGGGCGCGTGACCGGGGAGATCGGTCCCGGCCTGCTGTTGCTGGTGGGCATTGAGGAGGAAGACGGGGCGGAGGATATCGCTTGGCTGACGCGCAAGCTCAGCCAGTTGCGGATTTTCAACGATGAGGCCGGGGTAATGAACCGCTCGGTGCTGGATTGCGGAGGCGAGGTGTTGGCGGTCAGCCAGTTCACCTTGTTCGCCAGCACCAAGAAGGGGAACCGGCCCTCGTATTCGCGCGCGGCGCGGCCGGAGCGGTCTAGTCCCTTGTTCGATCAGTTTGTCGCCGCGGTGGCGCAGACCTTGGGCAAGCCGGTGCCCACCGGGGTGTTTGGCGCGGACATGCAAGTGGCGCTGGTCAACGATGGTCCGGTGACGATCTGGCTGGACAGCAAGACGATGGAGTAAACGATGGAAGGCAGCCGTTGGCGGTCCTGGCGCATTCTATTGACGCCGTATTATCTGAACCTGTACGCCCGGCAGGCGCATGTGCTGCGGGTGGCTGCGGCGTTTTTGGTGGGTTTGGCCTTGAACCTGCTGTTCGAGATACCGCATGGCAGCTGGATGCTGGTGACCATTCTGATCGTGCTGGGCAGCGTGCCGCACTGGGGCGGGGTGAGGCGCAAGGCCTTGCAGCGCATGGGCGGCTCTTTGCTGGGGGCGGCGGCCGGCCTGGTGGCCATGGCCTTGTACCGCCATTCGCCGCTGTCCTGCTATCTGTGGATGACGGCGCTGGTGATGCTCAGCGCCTGGTTCGCGCTGGGCAAGGGCGAGTATCTGGCGCTGCTGGTAGGGTTGACCATGGTGATCGTGGCCGGCCTGGGCAACGAGCCGGTGGAGGCCGCGCTGTGGCGCGGCTTCAATGTGCTGGCCGGTTCCCTGCTGGGCTTGGTGGCCGCCGGCCTGTTCCCTTTGCGGGCGATAGACAGCTGGCGTTTTTTGCTGGCGGACAATTTGCGCGAAGCGGCCACCCTGTATAGCAAGATCGCGCGGCGGCGCGAGGTGGACGCCGGCTTGGCGCTGGAGCGTTTCAACAGCCGTTTGATCCGGATGCGGGCCTTGGTGGCGGCGGCGGTGCAGGAGTCCGGCCTGCCCGCGGCGGGTTTCGACGCCATCCAGCGGCGTCAGCGCGCGCTGTGCAGCCTGCTGGACCGTATGGGCGAGGTGGCCCAGGATACGCCGGCCCTGAGCGATGGCGCTGAACAACGCCGCGCCATCGTGCGCACGCTGATGCGCGCCGCTCACGGCATGCGCTTCAATCAGCCGGCGATGCTGGCGGAGGTGCTGAGCGAGGCGGTCAGTCCGCTGGCGCTGGACAAGCCCTCGTATTGCCACTGGCTGACCGCAGAGTTCAATCTGGTCGCCGAGCATTTGCGCGAGGATTTGGCGCTGCTGCTGCCCAGCCTGATGCAGGTGCCGCCGCCCAGCCGCGGGGTGCTGCTGATGGTGTGGCACTGGCTGAGCAGCGCCAGCCAGGGGCGCAGCCGCTAGCGGCGGGCATGAAAAAAGCCAGGGCGAGCCCTGGCTTTTTCTTGCGGCCCAAGCCCTTACAGGCCCTGGATGCGCACTTTCTGGCCCGGCTGCAGCCGGGTCAACTGGCGGGAATCGTTCCAGCGCTGGATGTCGTTGTGATTGACGCCGAAGCGGCGGGCGATGCTGAACAGGGTATCGCCGCGCTGCACCACGTATTCCGCCGGCACGCTGCCGGTGGCGCGCTGGTTGATCTGCAGGCCGCTGACTTTCAGCAAGGCGTCTTGCTGAGCCTGGCTGGCGCGGCTGTCCGCCAGCAGGGTCACGCTCTTGTCCAAGGTTTTGTTGACGTTCAGCACCTGGCCGACCAGAACGGTGTTGGAATCCAGCTGATTGGCCGTTTTCAAATCGTCCAGACTAAGGTTGAAGCGACGGGCGACGCTGTACAGGGTGTCGCCTGCGGCCACGGTGTAATTGCCGTCGGCGTCGGCCGTGGCTGTTGTCGCGGGCGCGGCCGCCACGAGGACGGTTTTGGCTGGGGCCGGCGGGGCTTCCGGCGCTGCCGCCAGGACAGGAGCGGGCTGGCCGGAGGCCGGCGGCGTCTGAACCTGGGCGACGGGGGTGGCTTGCGGGACGGCTTGGGCCGAGGCGACCATCACCGCCGGCGCGGCGCGCGGCGTTTCCGCCTGCGCCAACAGGGTGGCGCTGTCGCCGCTTTCCGGCAAGGCGGTGTCGGTGGCGTCCAGCGGACGGATGTCGCGCTGATCCTTGCTCATCGCCACCAGCACCGGCTGGCCGGCCTTGAGCGAGCTGCTGCTCAGATTGTTGGCGCTCATCAGTTGGCCGGCGCTCATGCCGTGCTCGCTGGCGATCAGGCTGACGTTGGCGTCCGCGGGCGGAGTGTAGACTTCCCAAGTGAGCAGCGGCTTGTCCCACTTGGCCAGATTGGCCTGGAACTTGTCGGCCTTGGCCGCCGGGATCAGCATCTGGCGGCCGTTTTTGTGCGCGTATACCGGTAGGTTGAAGGCCGGGTTCAGTTCTTTGAATTCCCCGATGGACACGCCGGCCAGCTTGGCGGCGATGTCGATATTCATGTGCTTGCCGGTGGAAACCGCGACGAAATAAGGCTTGTTGGGGAATTTGTCCAAGCGCACGCCGAACTTGGCCGGATCGTTGAGGATGTTGCGCACCGCCAGCAACTTAGGCGCGTAGTTGCGCGTTTCGTTGGGCATGCGGATGTTTTCGTAAGTCACTTCCTGACCGCTGGCCTGCAGCCGGGCGATGGCGCGGGAGACGTTGCCCTCGCCCCAGTTATAGGCGGCCAAGGCGATATTCCAGTCGCCAAACTGTCCGTACAGGTTTTCCAGGTAGTCCAGCGCGGCGCGGGTGGCTTCCATCACGTCGCGGCGGCCGTCGTACCACCAGGTCTGTTCCAGACCGTAGTGGCGGCCGGTGGCCGGCATGAACTGCCACAGACCGGAGGCGCCGACATGGGATTTCGCGGTGGGAACGAAGGCGCTTTCCACCAGCGGCAACAGCGCCAGCTCGGTGGGCATGCCGCGGCGCTCCACCTCGTTCATGATGTGAAACAGATATTTTCTACTGCGGTCCAGCGTGCGGCGGAAGTATTCCGGCTTGCTGGCATAAAAGCGTTCCTGGCGGCGTACGATGTCCGCGTTCACTTCCGGCAGTTGGAAGCCTTCGCGCGCGCGCTCCCAGACGTTGTCGCCGTTGCGAAGCAGGCTGGAGTTCAGCAGCATCATGTCCAGGCCGGCGGCCAGGCCCTCGTCCACGCCGACGGATTGGCGAAACGCCCCGTCCGCATGCGCGGCGGAGGCAAATAAAAAAACAAATGACAGCGAAAGTGCCAACGGGGTGAAGCGATTCATTTGGCGGGCCCGGAATTCTGATTTCGGCTGATGCTAAACAGCCAACATAGGGGTGTCAACCAAAAAACCAAATAACTTCATGTGCTTTGCTGACATATAGGCCATGCAGACTGTCCTGTGCCAGTTATTTTTAACAGTGGCGATCAGGATTCAGTTCCTTGTCATGGTTTCAGCGCTTGTTCACGGCCCGCTGAGCGCTGGCGATGCGGCCTTGAAAACCCCTTTGAAACACTGATGGACAGCGACGTGCTTTCCGTTTTCTCAGTCGTTTTCGCCTTGTTTCGCCTTAACTCGCGAGATCGTGAACAAAGCCCTCAGAAGCGATTTTTCCACTCGCGCAACGCGGCAAAGACTTCGACAACATCATTAAGAGCTTGGCCGCTCCAGTGCGCGACGGACTGACGCACCGCCGGCTCATGCGCTCGCAGGAAAGGGTTGCTGGCGCGCTCCAGGCTGATGGTGGAGGGCAGGGTGGGCTGGTTCTGTTCGCGCAATTTCAGGTCCCGGCTCATGCGGATGGCCAACACCGGGTTGCCGGGCTCCACCGTCAGCGCAAAGCGTAGATTCGCCACGGTGTACTCATGAGCCGGGTAGACCTTGGTGGCGTTCGGCAGCGCGGCCAGTTTGGTCAGCGAATCGTGCATTTGCCGCGGCGTGCCTTCGAACAGCCGGCCACAGCCCGCGCCGAACAGGGTGTCGCCGCAAAACAGCGCGTCGTCGATCACGTAGGCCAGGTGGTTCAGCGTGTGGCCCGGAACTTCCAGCACTGTGGCCGCGCCGAAGGAGAGCTCGACGCGAGCCCCGTCCATCACCGGGCGGGAGACCAAGGCGATGTCGGCCGGGCCGTAGACGGCGGCGTCCGGCCAGTGCGCGGACAGCTCGGCCACGCCGCCGATATGGTCGGCGTGGTGGTGGGTGATCAGGATGGCTTCCAGCTGAAGCCCTTCCCGCTCAAGGAAGGCGAAGACCGGCGCGGCCTCGCCCGGGTCCACCACGACAGCGCGGCCGCTGTGATGCAAAACCCAGATATAATTGTCACTGAAGGCCCCTACCGGGCTGACGGTGAATTTGGCTGGCATAAGGCTTCTCTCAATGAAGAATTCGTTTAGCGACTGGCTGAGCTCCAGCGAATTGGGATGTTATCTGCTGGAGCGGGAGCAGGCTTATTTCGATCGCGCCGTCGCCGACGTGTTCGGCTTTCATGCGGTGCAGCTGGGATTGCCGGAAGTCGATTTCCTGCGCGCCAACCGCATTCCCTGGCAGTGCCGCGTCGCGGATTCCGGGCCGGCGCAGATCCTGTGCGATCCGGAGCAACTGCCGTTCGAAAGCCGCAGCCTGGACCTGTTGGTGATGCCGCATGTGCTGGATTTTACCACTGTGCCGCATCAGGTACTGCGGGAAGCCGAGCGCGTGTTGATGCCGGAGGGCCGGCTGATCCTCACCGGCTTCAATCCGGTGTCGTTGTGGGGCGTGCGCAGGCTGATTCAGGGGCGCGAAAACACGCCGTGGAGCGGCAACTTTCTGTCGCTGGTGCGCATCAAGGACTGGCTGACCCTGTTGGAGCTGGAGCCCGCGAGCGGAGGCTTCATGGGCTACGCGCCGCCGTTTTCCCGTTGCGACTGGGTGCAACGCTTCCGCTTCATGGAGCGGGCCGGGGACCGCTGGTGGCCGCTGGCTGCCGGCGTGTACGGCATTGAGGCGATCAAACGCCAGCGCGGCATGCGTTTGATCCTGCCCAATTGGAAGCAGGCCAAGGCCAAAACCGGTCTGGCGGTGGCCGCCGGCAACGAGCGCCATCACAGCCACAGGGAACCATGAGACAACACAGCAAGCGGGGCGCAAGCCCCGGCAATGACGAGACAGCATGACGACTGAAGACAAGGTAGAGATGTATACCGACGGCGCCTGCAAGGGCAATCCGGGACCGGGCGGATGGGGCGCTTTGCTGCGCTTCAAGGGCAAGGAAAAGGAAGTGTGCGGCGGCGAGGCCAACACCACCAACAACCGAATGGAGTTACTGGCCGTGATCAAGGGCCTGGCCACTTTGAACCGGCCCTGCCAGGTGGTGGTGTACACCGACTCCCAATATGTGCAAAAAGGCATTTCCGAGTGGATTCACGGCTGGAAAGCGCGGGGCTGGAAGACCGCGGCCAAGGAGCCGGTGAAGAACGCCGATCTGTGGCAGCAATTGGACGCCGAACGCAACCGCCACCTGCACGTGGAGTGGCGCTGGGTCAAAGGCCACGCCGGCCATGAATTCAACGAACGGGCCGATCAGTTGGCCAACCGCGGCGTAGAGCTGGCCTGACCCGGCCGCGCCCGCCCTTATTCAGGATTCAGAGCGGCGCCGCCGGCTGCGGCCGCCGCCAGGATAGCGCATGAGACAAATCATTCTCGATACCGAAACCACCGGTCTCGAACACGCCCAAGGCCATCGCATCATCGAATTCGCCGGCCTGGAAATGATCAACCGCAAGCTCACCGGCAAACATCTGCATCTTTACATCCATCCGGAGCGCGACATCGATCCGGACGCCCAGCGCGTGCACGGCATCTCTCTGGAGTTTCTGGAAGGCAAACCCAAGTTCCGCGAGGTGGCAGAGGAAATGGCGGACTTCCTGCGCGACGCGGAGCTGATCATCCACAACGCGCCGTTTGACGTCGGCTTTCTCAACGCCGAATTCGAAAGAGTGGGCCTGCCGTCCATCAAGAACCTGTGCGCCAATGTGATTGACACCCTGCGCGAGGCGCGCGACCAGTTCCCCGGCAAGCGCAATAGCCTGGACGCCTTGTGCGACCGCTTCGAGATCGACCGCTCCAACCGCACCTTGCACGGCGCGCTGGTGGACTGCGAACTGCTGTCCGAAGTCTATCTATGGATGACCCGCGGCCAGGAAAGCCTGGTGATGGACATCGACGTCGATCTGCCCGGCGGCCAGCACGGCGCGATGGATTTCGAGCGCAAGCCGTTGATCGTCAAGCGCGCCAACGAGCGGGAACTGGCGGATCATCAAACCTATTTGAACGATCTGGACAAATCGGTGAAGGGAACCTGCCTGTGGCGCAGCCTGGAGACGCCGGCCGGAGAGGGCGCGTGAGCCGCTATCTGGCGCTGGTGCCGGCCGCCGGCCACGGCAGCCGCTTCGGCGCGCCCAGTCCCAAGCAATACCTGCAGCTGAACGGCAAGCCGCTGATGTGGCATACCCTGCAGGCCCTGGCCGCGGTGCCCGCCGTCGAGGCGGTGGCGGTGGTGATTTCCCCCTGCGACGAGTGGTTCGACGATTTCGACTGGGACATTCCCAAGCTGCAAGTGCTGCGCGTGGGCGGCGTCAGCCGCGCCGAGAGCGTGCGCAACGGCCTGGAGGCGCTGGACTGCGAGGCCGACGACTGGATCCTGGTGCACGACGCCGCGCGCTGCTGCCTGACCGCGGACGCGGTGGAGCGGCTGCTGGCCGAGGTGGGCGACGATCCGGTGGGCGGCTTGCTGGCCCTGCCGGTGCCGGACACCGTCAAGCGCGCCGACGCCGAACAGCGCGTGGCGGTCACCGTTTCGCGCGCCGGCCTGTGGCTGGCGCAAACCCCGCAGATGTTCCGCCACGGCAAATTGCGGGAGGCCCTGCAAGGCGGCGACTTGGCGGATGTGACCGACGAAGCCTCCGCGATAGAGCGCTGCGGCGGCAAGCCGCGGCTGGTGGAGGGCGACGCCCAGAATTTCAAAGTGACTTATCCGCGCGATCTGGCCTTGGCGCGCGCGGTGCTGTCGGCAAGAAAGGATTGATATGTTTCGAGTGGGACAGGGCTACGACGTGCATCAGCTGGTGGCCGGCCGGCCGTTGATCCTGGGCGGCGTGCGTATTCCGCACGACAAGGGCTTGTTGGGCCACTCCGACGCCGACGCCTTGCTGCACGCGATTACCGACGCGCTGTTGGGCGCGGCGGCGCTGGGCGATATCGGCCGTCACTTTCCGGACACCGATCCCGAGTTCAAGGGCGCTGACAGCCGCGCGCTGCTGCGCGAGGCGGCCAAGCGCGTGCGCGCCGCCGGCTGGCGACCGGTGAATGTGGACAGCACGCTGATTGCGCAGCAGCCCAAGCTGGCGCCGCACATCGACGCGATGCGCGCCGCCATCGCCGAAGACCTTGGCCTGGACTTAGGCGCGGTCAACGTCAAGGGCAAAACCAACGAGAAGCTGGGTTATTTGGGGCGTTGCGAGGCGATAGAGGCGCAAGCCGTCTGCCTGCTGACGTCCGTGTAAAACCGCGCCGCGCTTCGCGGTTTGCGGCTCGCAATTGATGACAGGTGTCTGGCGGATCGCCCCGTGCCATAATCCGCCCGGCGCAACACCATCCAAACACAGGAGGCATTACCATGTTGACTCAGGACCAACTGAAGCTGGCCGTGGCCAAGAAGGCCATTGAATTCGTGCCGGAAGACAGCATCGTCGGCGTGGGCACCGGCAGCACCGTCAATCTGTTCATCGAAGAACTGGCCGCGATCAAGGGCCGCATCCGCGGCGCGGTGTCCAGCTCCGACGCCTCCACCGCCCGTCTCAAAGCCCACCACATCCCGGTGTTCGACCTGAACGAAGTGGACGCCTTGCCGGTATACATCGACGGCGCCGACGAAATCAACCACCACCTGCACATGATCAAGGGAGGCGGCGCCGCGCTGACCCGCGAGAAGATCGTCGCCAGCGTGGCCGAGCAGTTCATCTGCATCGCCGACGAAACCAAATACGTCGCCATGTTGGGCGGCTTCCCGCTGCCCATCGAAGTCATCCCGATGGCGCGCAGCTATGTGGCGCGCGAACTGGTCAAGCTCGGCGGCCACCCGGAGCTGCGCCAGGGCGTGACCACCGACAACGGCAATGTGATTCTGGACGTGCACGGCTTGAAGATTCAGAAGCCGGTGGAACTGGAAGAAATCATCAACCACCTGGCCGGCGTGGTTACCTGCGGCCTGTTCGCGCGCCGTCGCGCCGATGTGCTGGTGTTGGGTCGTCAGAGCGGCGTCGAAGAAATCCGTTAACGGCCAGCTCAAAGTCCTGACGGCGCGTACCTGCCTCTGAACAGGCTTGCGCCGCCCGGACGCGGGCAGATGAATTGTCACATCGTCGTCATCTGTCCGCATTAACATAGCGTTTTTTGACAGGTTTTGGTTTGGGGCAGACATGGCAGAGCATATTTCCAAACAGTTCGATATGGAGCTGGAAACCATCCGCACCCGCGTCCTGCAGATGGGCGGACTGGTGGAGCAGCAGATTTTGTCCGCGATGGAAGCCCTGCTGGCAGGCGACATTGACAAGCTGGACAAGGTGATTGCCGAAGACGCGCTGGTCAACGCGATGGAAGTCACCATCGACGACGACTGCCTGCACATCATCGCCCGCCGTCAGCCGGCCGCCAGCGATCTGCGCATCGTGTTCACCGTGATCAAGGTGATCACGGATCTGGAGCGCATCGGCGACGAAGCCAAGAAGATTGCGCGCATGGGCAAGACCATCTATCAGTCGGAGCGCTATCAGGTGCCGCGCTTCCGCGAAATCGAGAAAATGGCGGACTCGGCGCTGGGCATGTTGCGCCGCGCGCTGGACGCCTTCGCCCGCCTGGATACCAGCGCCGCCTTGGAACTGGCCGAGGCCGACCAGGAGCTGGACGAGGATTTCGCCGCGGAGCTGCGTCAGCTGATCACCTTCATGATGGAAGACCCGCGCACCATCAGCATGTCCATCGATACCTTGTTCATCTCCAAGGCGATAGAGCGCATCGGCGATCACGCCACCAATATTTCCGAATACGTGGTCTACCTGGTCAAGGGCAAGGACATCCGTCACACCACGCTGGAAACCAAGAAGCGAGAAACCCTGGGCTGAGCCCGGCAGCGCCGGCCACGGCGACTTGACATGACGGTTTGCCTAAAATGGCGGTAACATTCGGTGTTGCCGCCATTGTCGCGTCTGGCGTCCGTGCCCGCCTCGGCGTTTCAATCCATGACGAATCCACCCCGCGCTCGGCGCGGGCCTTGATAAAGAGAGAAGGGGTGTCTTTGACACTGACCACGCCCCCAAACAACGTGCTCGCCACCATCGATATGGGCTCCAACAGCTTCCGCCTGCAAGTGTCGCGGGTGGTGGACGACCAGCTGTACGCGCTGGACGTGATGAAGGAGACCGTGCGCTTGGGCGCGGGCCTGACCGCCGACAAACAGCTGGACCAGGAAACCCAGGACAAGGCGTTGGCCTGCCTCGCTCGCTTTGGCGAGCGTCTGCGCGGCTTCACCCCGGCCCAAGTACGCGCGGTGGGCACCAACACCCTGCGCGTGGCCAAGAACGCGGCGGATTTCATCGCCAAGGCCGAGCCGCTGCTGGGTTTCCCCATTGAAGTGATCGCCGGCCGCGAAGAAGCGCGGCTGATCTATCTGGGCGCCGCCCATTCGCTGCCGGACACCAAGGAGCGGCGCATGGTGGTGGACATCGGCGGCGGCTCCACCGAGTTCATCATCGGCAGCCATTACAAGGCTTTGGTCACGGAAAGCCTGCCCTTGGGCTGCGTCAGCTACACATTGCGTTATTTCGGCAACGGCAAGCTGACCCAGGCCAATTTTCAGGACGCGATTCTGGCCGCGCGCAATGAGATCCAGCGCATCGCCCATCAATACCAACGCGAGGAATGGCAACTGGCTGTGGGCACCTCCGGCACCGCGCGCTCCTTGCGCGACGTGCTGGAAATCAACGACTGGAGCACGGCCGACATCACCCTGTCCGGGATGGAAAAGCTCAAGGCGCTGCTGATCCGCCAGGGCAGCATAGACGCCATCGACGTCAACGGCCTCAAGGCCGACCGCGCGCCGGTGCTGGCAGGCGGCCTCGCCATCATGATCGCGGTGTTTCAGGAGTTGGCCATCGACAAGATGACGGTGGCCGAAGGCGCTCTGCGCGACGGCGTGCTATACGATCTATTAGGCCGCCAGCGTGAAAAGGACATGCGCGATACCACCGTCGCCCAATTCAAACGCCGCTACCATGTGGACACCGGCCAGGCCGAGCGCGTCACCACGCTGGCCGAGCGTCTGTACCGGATGGTGGCCGGCGAAGATGTGGACCAGGCCATGCTCAAGCGCCTGTTGTGGGCCGCCAAGCTGCACGAGATCGGACTGACCATCTCGCACACCGCTTATCACAAGCACTCTTCCTACATCCTGCAGCACGCCGACATGCCCGGCTTCTCCAAGCGCGAGCAGGCCACGCTGGCCGCCATCGTGCTGGGCCACCGTGGCGACATGGGCAAGATGCGGCAATACATGGAAGACTCCAGCCTGTGGCAGGCGGTGGTGTCGCTGCGGCTGGCGGTCTTGTTCCACCGCAGCCGCAACAGCATCGCGCTGCCGGAAATGCTGGACCTGCGTCAGCACGCCACCGGCTTCGCGCTGACTCTGAACAAAGTCTGGCTGAAAGGCAGCCCGCTGACCGCCAGCGGCTTCAAACAGGAGATTGGCCAGTGGAAGAACGTCGGCTTCGTGCTAGATATCGTGCAAGTGTGACCCGTCCATGCGCCACGCCACGCTAAAAAAACGCATTCCCACGCTGGGCGAAGCGCCCGGCACCTTGCTGTCGGTGGGCGAGGCGAAGTTGCCGGAAGCCTCAATCTCGCTGTTCGAATACGGCCCGGAGCCATTGCAGGAAACCGTGTTCCAGACCGTGTCGGAAGGCCTGGCCCACCAGCCCGGCAGCGGCGTGCTGTGGCTCAACGTCTACGGCCTGCACCAGCCCGAGGTGATGCGGGCCATCGGGCAGCGCTTTGGCCTGCACTCCTTGGTGTTGGAAGACATCATGAACGCGCGTCAGCGGCCCAAGGTGGAGGACTATGGCGATTACTTGTTCGTCGCCAGTCGGGTGTTCGACTACCACCAGCACAGTGAAAACGGAGCGGGCCGGCTGCTGTCCGATCAGATCTATCTGGTCATCGGCCGTCGCTTCGTCCTGACCTTCCAGGAACGCCCCACCGGCGTGTTTGAGGAAGTACGGGAACGGCTGCGCCGCGGACGCGGCCTGCTGCGTCACAAGGAGGCGGACTACCTGGGCTATTCCTTGCTGGACGCGATGATAGACGACTACTTCGGCGTGCTCACCGAGTTCAACGAAAGAGTGGAGCGCATGGACAGCATGCTGCTGCGCGGCCGCGACCAGGGCGTGTTGATGCAGATTCAGCGGCTGAAGCGGGATTGTCTGAAGCTGCGCCGCGCGCTGATGCCGATGCGGGAAATGCTGATCTCGCTGAACCGCGGCGAACACGGCTTCTTCAAGCCGGAAACTCTGGTCTATCTGCGCGACGCCTACGATCACACCATGCATGTGATCGAATCGCTGGAAATGTCGCGCGAGATGGTGGGCGATATGTTGGATCTTTACCTGTCCACTCAATCTCACCGTCTCAACCTGCAAATGCGGGTGCTCACCGTGTTGACCATGATTTTCATGCCGTTGACGCTGATTGCGGGCATTTACGGCATGAATTTCGAATACATGCCGGAGCTGAAATGGCATTACGGCTACCATCTGGTGTTGGCGGCGATGCTGGGCATCGCCGGCGGGCTGGGCTGGTTGTTTTGGAAAAGGCGCTGGCTGTGAGGCCATGTAGGGGCCAGGCAGCCTGGTGAAGCGGCGGGCGTCCGTGTGGTGGCCGCCGATTTTGCTGTTCCTGTTCGACCTGCGTTCCTCCTGCTAATGCTTCAGCCTGCCCGGCGCAGGCTGTTCCGGCTTGCCGCCATCGTGCCGCGTCGTTTTTCTCTTCCCTTCGATAGTTTTTATATTGACCTATCCCGATATTTTTGTGGAGATAGGTTAAATATTCCATTAATCTTAACTAATTAATAGTTGCATTAAAATTGCATCATTATGTAATGGTAATGCTGCGCCATGTTTTTATGACGTTAAAATGGGATAAATCCTATATTTAATAAGCTGATGAAAACATAGAATCCTCACTCAAGATTGTTGGCGTTTTGGCATTGACGCGTTGGCGTCATTCGAATGTCGCAGGTAAATGAGCTGCGGCTTTTCCAATCTGAGGGAGGTTTTGGTATGAAACTATTAAGCAGCAAGCAAGGGAAATTCCTTTTGGCGGCACTGAGCGCCTTGGCTGTCAGCCCGGTGTTTGCCGAGGAGGCCACTAAACTGTCCGGCCAGATCGACTTCACCGGCAAGGTGGTGGCGGACTCCTGCCGCCTCAGCTCGTCCAATGGCGATGCCACCAGCGTCAAGGTGGACATGGGCACGGTGTCGGTGGAAGACATCGGCACGGTGGCGGACCCCAAATTCACCGGCAGCGGCAGCAGCCAAGTGAACTTCAGCATCATCTGCAAAACCGCCAGCAAGGTATCGATGAATCTGGCCGGCCTGGCGCCGGAAGTGGTGAACGGCAACATCCTGCGCGTCAACAACGGTACCCAGTCGCCGGGCTTTGCCCGAGGCGTGGGCATCGCGCTGTACGACAGCGCCGTCAGCACCAACCCCAAGGCCTACGACCTGACCAATGGCGCTTTGCTGAAAGAAGAAGCGGCCGGCACCGCGAATGAAGTTCGCAAGGTCAGTTTTGCCGCCGCCTATGTAGCCAATGGCACGCCTACCGCCGGCATCGCCAATGCCAGTCTGCCGTTTACCCTGACCTACGAGTAAACACTCTGCTTGGCGCCTTCCGGCGCCAAGCAGGACTGGAGCGGCTTGCCGCTGCTCAGAGTCTGTTCAAAGCCTCGCGAGCCAGGGCGGGGCCGTGCGTTGTGGCGGGCACTTGGAGCCTGTTCAAAGCCTAGCAAACTAGGGCGAAGCAGGGTGTTGCGGCTGAGAAAGCGGCATGTACCAGCGGTATATGAGCATTTCAAAGCGGCTTTCTACGTCCTTGTCCAAGGATTCCGCCACAGCGCAGCAGACTTTGAGCAGGCGCTCAACGCGCCATGTCTCTCTACCGCAAGCAGGCTTTGAACAGCCTCTTCCCGGCATCCAGCTATATCCATGGCCACGCCAGCCGCCTTGAAACCCTAGTCCTACCGATGGTCCTATCCAATGAAAACCATTCTCATTTCCCTGCTGCTGGCCATCGCCATGCAGCCGGCCGGGGCCGGCATTGCGCTGAACGGCACCCGGCTTGTCTTCGACGGCGGCAATAAGGAAGCGCCCGTCATCGTCAGCAATCTGGGCGAGGACATCCTGGTCCAGTCCTGGCTGGAGCCGGCCGAAGGCGAGCCGGGCGAGCTGCCGTTCGCGGTGACGCCGCCGCTGGCGCGGTTGCCGGCCAAGCAGCAACAGCTGCTGCGCGTGCTTTATGCCGGCAGCGGCGCGGCCGAGGACCGGGAAACCGTGTTCTGGCTGAATGTGCAGGAAATTCCCCAGGCCGTCAGCGGCGACAATGTGTTGCAGCTGGCGGTGCGCCAGCGCATCAAGGTGTTTTTTCGCCCCAAATCGCTGGGCAGCGGCGCCGCGCTGCAAGCGCCGGAAAGCCTGCGTTGGAGCGTGCTCCGGCAGGACGGCAAGCCGGTGCTGCGCGTGGACAACCCCAGCCGCTACCACGTAACGGTGGTGGATTTGGCGTTGCAAGCCGGCAAGGCCAGCAAAGAACTGGCCAGCGCCTATATGGTGGCGCCCGGCGGCAATGGGCAATGGCCGCTGCCCGCGGCGGCGGCGCAGCTGCGATACGGCATCATCAACGACTTTGGCGGCCACGTGGAATACGCGGTGTCGCTGGAAGCCGGCCAGGACGCGCGTCCGCGCCAGCTCAAGCGCGACGAGGAACTTTGACGGCGATACGGCCATAGGCTGCACGCTACCGATTCATCGCTGGACGGCCTAGCCGTCGGCTCTGTTCGAGTAAGCCCAGTTATGCGTATACGTTCTGATTATTTGTTGCGGTCCGCCATGCCGCGGCGTCGTTCCGTCTTGAAGCCCGGCTGTCTGCTGATCTTGCTGGCGCTGGCGGAGTGGTCGCGGGCGGAGGCGGAGACGCCGGCCGCGCCCACCTTGCTGGCCTTCAATACCAACTTCATCAACAGCGCCGGCCGGCCGGCGGACCTGAGCGCGGTGCTGGGCGCCGGCAACGCCCTGCTGCCCGGCAGCTATCGCGTGGACCTGCTGGTTAATGGCCAATTGACCGGACGCCGCGACGTGGTGTTCGTGCAAGACCCCGTCAGCGGCAGGGTGACGCCCTGCGTGGATGCCGACTTGCTGCAAACCGCCGGCGTGCAATTGCAGAGCCTGACGCCGCCGCTGTCCGCGGACGACTCCGCCTGCCTGGATCTGCCGGCCTTGATGGATCAGGCGGCGGTGGATTACGACTCCACCCGGCTGCAGTTGAAGCTGAGCATTCCGCAAGCCTTTCTGAGCCGCAGCGCGCGCGGGTATATCGACCCGGCGCTGTGGGACGAGGGGGTGGCCGCCGCCTATGTCAACTACCAGTTCAACGCCAGTGAGAGCCGCAGCAGCGGCGTTGGCGGCAGCAATAACCGCAACGCCTTCCTGGGCTTGCAGAACGGCGTCAATCTGGGCGCCTGGCGGCTGCGCAACGACGCCACGCTGAGCTGGGCCGATGGCCAGTCCATGGACGCGCGCAGCAACCGCCTGCTGCTGCAGCGCGACATCACCGCCTGGAAAAGCCAGCTGGCGCTGGGCGAGCAATACACCGACCCCACGCTGTTCGATAGCCTGCGCTTTCGCGGCGCGCAACTGGCCAGCGACGACGGCATGCTGCCGGACAGCGAGCGCGGTTACGCGCCGGTGATCCGCGGCCAGGCGCAGAGCAACGCGGTGGTGGAAGTGCGCCAGAACGGCTACACCCTGTATCGCGCCAATGTGCCGCCGGGGCCGTTCGAACTGACCGACATTTTCCCATCCGGCTCCAATGGCGATTTGGAAATCACCGTCACCGAGGCCGACGGCAGCAAGCGGGTGACGCACCAAGCCTTCTCCAGCCTGCCGTTGATGCTGCGCAAGGGCCGCTGGCAGTACAGCGCCGCCATCGGCGAATACCAGGGGGGGCAGAACGTGCGTCCCGGCTTTGCCGCCGGCACCTTGGTCTACGGCATCGGCGACGACAGCACCGTGGCCGCCGGCCTGCAGTTCAGCGCCGACTTCCAGGCGCTGAACCTGGGTGTGGGCACCAATACGCCGCTGGGTGCGCTGTCGCTGGATGTCACTCAGTCCCTCAGCCGCGTCCAGGGGCAGCGGCAACAGGGCCAGAGCGTGCGCCTGCTCTACGCCAAAACCTTTACCCGCACGCTGACCAACCTGACACTGGCGGCCTATCGCTATTCCACCGATGGCTACCGCAGCTTCAACGATCACGCCAACGATCTGGCCGGCAACAGCCAGGCGCAATTCGGGCGCAGCCGTTCGCGCATTGATCTGACCACCCAGCAGGACCTGGGCCGCGAGCGCCGTTTCGGCAGCCTGTATCTGAACCTGAGCCAGCAAAGCTATTGGGGCCAGAGCGGCAGCACCGGCAGCGTGGGCCTGGGCTACGGCAATAACTGGAAGCGCATGGGTTACAACTTTTCCGTGAGCCAGAGCCGCGACAGCCGCCCCGGCGGCGTCAGCAGCACCCAGGCGATGCTGACCTTCACCGTGCCATTGGGCGATAAGCCGCGCTCGCCCCGCTTGTACTCCAATTTGAGCCACACCACCGGCGGCGGCGCCTCCTTGCAGGCCGGCGTCAACGGGTATGTGGGCGAGGACACGTCTTATTCGGTGCAGGCCGGTCATAGCAGCCGCGACGGCAGCAGCTCCGCCGGCATCAGCGTCAATCACAGCGCCGATTTCATGCAGCTGAGCGCGGCCTACAACGCGGCGCGCCAGTACCAGTCCGGCAGCGTGGGCGCTTCCGGCGCCATCGTCGTCCATGGCGGCGGCGTCAACCTGAGCCGCACCGTGGGCGACACCTTCGCGCTATTGCAGGTGGAGGGGCTGTCCGGGTCTGAGCTGCGCGCCGGCGACGGCGGCAAGCTGGGACGCAATGGCTATGTGGTGCAGCCGTATGCGCAGCCTTATCGCGTCAACTCCCTGAATCTGGATACGCGGCAGTTGGGCGCGGACGCGGAGCTGGACGACACCGTCAAGCAGGTGGTGCCGCGGCGCGGCGCCGTGGTCAAGGGGGTGTTCAAGGCCCGCCGCGGCCTGCGCGCCCAGTTCACCCTGCTGCGGCCGGACGGCGGCACCGCGCCGTTTGGCGCCAGCGTGGAAGACAGCGAGGGCAAGCCGCTGGGCATTGTCGACCCCAAGGGCAAGGTGCTGCTCTTGCTGAAGCAGGATGCCGGCCGGTTGGCGGTGAAATGGCGAGGTGGCCAATGCGTGGCCGATTACCGGCTGCCGCCGGCCAAGGCCGGTCAGTTTTATCAGCGGCGGACCCTGAATTGCGATTAGATCGAAACGAGAAGGCGCAAGAGATGAGATGGATGGTGAACACAATAGGCTGTGGCTGGCGTTGCCGTGGCAGCAAGCGGTGCTGGCATCGCTTAGGGAGGGCGATGGGATGGTGGGGGCCGCTGTGGCTGCTGCTCTGGGTCAGCTTGCCGGCTCAGGCCAGGATCACCAGCTGTGAAAAGACGGACGTCAGTACCCCGATAGAGGGGCCAGGGGATCCGATCAGCAGCAACTCCAAGGCCGGCGATGTGGTGGCCCGCCGGACCTTCATCATCACGACGAAGTATCAGGTGGCTACACCTATTAACAATGATCAGCTGCGTGTCGGGGCGGGTTGGACAGCCGCACCTAGGCCCGATAAATTCGACACCATAGATAGCCAGCTACCTGGGCTGGGGGTACGCTGGCGCCATTTAGATAATGGCCTTGGCGATATCATCCACAGTGGGAATAATCATGCTAATACTTGGGCCCCAGGGGATGACTTTCCGAAAGCGCCGGGAAGC
The DNA here is from genome assembly GCF_011602385.1 of Chromobacterium fluminis. Lineage (NCBI taxonomy): Bacteria > Pseudomonadati > Pseudomonadota > Betaproteobacteria > Neisseriales > Chromobacteriaceae > Chromobacterium > Chromobacterium fluminis. Next base: position 115,540 of record NZ_JAAOMA010000013.1, read on the forward strand.
TATTCCAAGGTGAATTTTTTCGTTCAGGAGTTGGTGCTGACCGATCCCAAACTCTATGTCGGGGGAACCGTGGGGCTGGTTTCGGCTGGTTTCAGTATTTATATGTATGGCACAGGTAGCGGCACGAGCCAGAATGTGTCCAAAGGCTGTAATGGATCGTCTACCGGTGTCGGAGCGGACATTAAGTACCCTAAGGGAGTGCACTCCTTTATTGATAACAACTGGAGTGGCGCGACTCCGCCAGTGCTACCCTCGCCCAGTTGCAAGATATCGCTAAATTCGCAACAGCAAAGCGTGTCGATGGACGCGATCAATGTGTCCGGGCTGGGGCGCAAGGACGAGGTGTCCCAGGACAGCGTGTCTTTCAGCATCCGGCTGGAGGAGTGCGGCATCAATGCCAAGCCCTCCATCAATTTCACCGATGCCGGCGCTCCGGAAAACACCAGCCATACGCTGACGCCGAATCATGCCGGCGCGGCTGGCAGCGCTAAGGGCTTGGGGGTTCGATTACGCCGCGGGGGCCAGGCCGATGTGTATTTTGGCCCGCCCGACAGTGCCGACAGCAGCCGCCGCATTGCGCTGGGCACCGCCAGCAGCGGCAATCCGGTGCTGACGCTGGATCTGAACGCTCATTATGTGCGCACCACCGCCGCGCCTATCCAGCCGGGCGCGTTTGCGGCGACGGCCACGTTTGTTGTGTCCTATCCGTGAGTGCCCACTTGCCATGTCTGTGGCTCAAGAAAGAGCTCGTAATAATCATGACACGCTTTTCTGCTCCCCCTTGGCTTCCTGGCGGTTCCGCCGCGCTATTTATGCTGATGTTCTCAAGTTTGTCCATGGCTGGCGCCTGCAAGCCAAGCGGCGGTAATGCCAAACGCTTTGATGTCGCCTTTATCAAAACCTTTACCGATACCAGCGACAATAGCGCTGGCGCCTTATTCGCCAATACCCATAATTGGGATCTGGGCGGTTCCTATCCCGGCAGCTGTACCTGCTGGACCAGTCAGTCCAAGAGAAATATCCACTACACCACCATCATCAATTCTGATCTGCTTGAAGGGGCGGTCAAATCAGTTAATGGCCGCAATGTGCAATTCTATCGCATCAATAAGAATTTAGAGGTGGGCAGCGAGATTTATATTCAGGGAGCGCTTAGAAATTATTTTCCTATTCCTTTTAGCAATCTCGATAATAAGTCGGAGGAGACCGGGTGCAGCGGGACTTCAATGTCGGTTAGTTTTACCTCGGGTAGCAAGGGGAAAGTCCATCTATTGATAAACCGGCCCTTTGTCGGCACCAGTGTGATTCCCGCCACCAAGTTATTTGATTTGTATGCCAGTATGACCATCCCTAGTCCTCCTTCGCTGCCCATTGCCGCCGTGTATTTGAGCGCGGAGGTCACCGTACCGCAAAACTGCAAGCTGGCGCCCGGCCAGCAGACCACCATCGATTTCGGCGAGCTGCTCCCGCCGCAACTGGCTAGCCCCGGCTCGGGTGGGCTAAACGCGGTGAACCGTAGTTTCCAGATCCAGTGCGCCAATATCTCGGCCGGGGTCAAGATTAATCTGGCTTTGGAAGGGCGACCGCATGAGCTGGACGCGCGCTACTTGGAAACCACGCACCAGGATGTCGCGGTGGCAATGGAAAGCGGCGGCAAGCTGGTGGAGCCCAATGTGCCGGGCGCGATAGCGGGGCCACAGCAACTGGTCCCGATCGCGCTGGATTACCCCAGCCAGAAAGCGCAATTCGATCTGTCCGCCTGGCCGGTGAAAATGCGGGCGCGGCCGCAGCCTGGCGCGTTTCAGGGCAGCGCTACCTTGAAGTTCGATTTTGAATAGCGGCGGCGGATACTAGGGCCGGCTCAGCTCCACCGACCACTCCGGGCCGGAGCCTATGCCGCGTTTGGCGGCGTAGCTGTCCCTATTCAGCGCCAGCGATACGTCCAGCAGGCTGTTCAGATAGACCAGCGGCTGGCCGTCGGCCACTTCGCCAAAGGTGCGGCGGTAGGGCGCCACCACCTCGTCCACCAGCTGGCCCTGCTTGAAGAGGCGCACTTTCACCGCGTCGCCGGGGCGGAAGCCCTGGGCTTCGAACAGCGTTTTGGGGATGTTGGTCCACACATTGCCGTATTGCGGGTCCAGCACCGGGATCATGCCCTTGATCCGTTCGCCGGCGGCTTCGGCGCGTTGATAGGGTAGCTTGACCACGGCGGCGGCCGGCAGCGGCGGGCCCACTTCCTCGAATCGGATCTTGCCGGCGGCCAGCCGCGCGCCGGTATAGGCATAGACGTCGCGGCCGTGGAAGGTGTAGGAGTCCGCCGAGCCTTGCAGGCGGTTGGTTTTCTCGTCGATGCGGCGCAGTTCGGCCACGCCATCGCGCTCGGCGATCAAGGTCAGCAGGCCGTTGTTGGGATTGACGAAATAGCGGCCATCCCGGGTTTTCAGCACCACGGACTGGCGTTCGGTGCCGACGCCCGGATCCACCACCGACACGAACACCGTGCCCTTGGGCCAGTAGTTGGCGGTCTGGTACAGCCGGTAGGCGCCGCTCCAGATGTCGTAATCCGGGATCTCGTGGGTGAGGTCGGACAACGTCAGTTTGGGGTCCACCGAGTAGGCGACGCCGCGCATCGCCGACACCGCGCCGTCCTTGAGGCCAAAGTCCGTCATCAGCACCAGCGGCGCGTCCGCGCGCGCCAAGCCGGCCAGCAGCAGGCCGGCGGCCAGCCAGAGGCGGGCGTGTTGGAATAGCTTCATTCTTCTTCTCCTTAGAACCTGTTTACGATCTGCTGCGCGTCGGCGATACGGCGTTGAAAACGCCCTCAAAATGCTCATGTACCGCTTGACCATTCCGCTTTTTCGCTTGTTTTCGCCTTGTCTCGCCTTAGCTCGCGAGATCGTAAACACGTTCTTAGTGTTTTTGTTTCTAGGCGCCTGCCAGCGCCGGGCTTGCTTAGCGCCTGTTCAACGTCTCGCAAGCTAGACGAGACAAAGTGATTTAAACACTCTCGCCGATGCGCAGCAGATATTGAACAGCTTCTTACACCTCGTCCGAGCGCAGCCGCTGCACGCCGGCGGCCAGCATGTGCGCCCAGGCGCTGCTGAGCGATCCGTTCAGATTGATGCCGCGGCAGGCATCGTCCACCACCATGGTTTCCAGGCCGGCGGCGCGCGCGTCCAGCGCGCTCCAGGCCACGCAGTAGTCCGTGGCGAGCCCGGCCAGCCACACGCGCTTGACGCCGCGTTCGGCCAGATAGCCGGCCAGGCCGGTGGGGGTTTGGCGATCCGCTTCGACAAAGGCGGAATAGCTGTCCAGCGCGGGGTTGCAGCCCTTGCGGATGATCAGCTGCGCGAGGCGGGTGTCCAGCTCCGGGTGGAATTCGGCGCCGCGGCTGCCGGCCACGCAATGGTCCGGCCACAGCGTCTGCTCGCCATAAGGCAGCTGGATGCTGTCGAAAGGCTGCGTGCCGGCATGCTGGCTGGCGAAGGATACATGTTTGGCCGGGTGCCAGTCCTGGGTCAGGATCACCCGGTTGAAGAACTGCATCATGTGGTTGATCAGCGGCACGATCTGATCGCCGTCGGCTACCGCCAGTTCGCCGCCGGGACAAAAACTGTTTTGCACGTCCACCACGATCAAAGCGCAATCGTCGCCGTAGCGTTTCAGGGGCATAGCGTTTTCCTGCAAGGGTTCTCAGCCTTTCTTGTTACCACGCGGCCGCCGGCGCGGTAAAGCCCGGCACCGTGACAATCGCGAAAAAAGGGTTTGCCATTAATACCCTGTGGGGGTATATAATTCAACCCAGGAGGTCATCATGACAGCAAGCACCGTGGATTTGCCGATTGAGGGCATGAGTTGCGCGGCCTGCGCCGCCAGGATTGAAAAACAGTTGAACCGGCTGGACGGGGTGGAGGCGGCGGTCAATTTCGCCAGCGAATCGGCCAAGGTTTCGTTCGACCCGGTCAAAACCCCGCCGCAAACCTTGGTGGACACCATCGCCAAGACCGGTTTCGCCGTGCCGCGCCGGCAGGCGGAGCTGGACATCCAGGGCATGACCTGCGCCGCCTGCGCCGGCCGCATCGAGAAGGTGCTGAACCGCTTGCCTGGCGTGTCCGCTCAAGTCAATTTCGCCAGCGAGAGCGCTCGTATCGACTACGTGGCCGGCCTGGCCGACGAGGCGGCGCTGATCGCCGCGGTGAGCCGCGCCGGTTACCAGGCCGCGGCCAAGGCCGGGCCGGGCGACGACACGCTGGCCGCCGAGCATGCGCGCCGCTACCGGCGCGAGCGGCTGTGGTTCGCGTTCTCCGCCTTGCTGACCTTGCCCTTCGTGATTGAAATGGCGGCGATGTTCAGCGGCGGCCATCATGGCTGGCTGCCGCGTTACTGGCAGTTGGCCTTGGCCACGCCGGTGCAATTTGTCGTCGGCTGGCGTTTCTACAAGGGCGCCTGGGCGGCGCTGCGCGGCGGCGGCGCCAATATGGACGTGCTGGTGGCCCTGGGCACCAGCATGGCCTGGCTGTTGTCGGCGGCGGTGACCTTGCTGGGCCTGGAAGGCCAGCATGTTTATTTTGAAGCCAGCGCCTCGGTGATTACGCTGGTGTTGCTGGGCAAGCTGTTGGAAGCCCGCGCCAAGGGCAAAACTTCGGCCGCGATCGAGGAACTGATCCGGTTGGCGCCCAAGACCGCCCGCGTGGAGCGCGAGGACGGCCGGGTGGAGGAGGTGGCGGTCACCGCGCTGCGTCAGGGCGATCTGATTGTGGTGCGCCACGGAGAAACCTTGCCGGTGGACGGCGAGGTGGTGGACGGCGCGGCGGCGCTGGATGAAAGCATGTTGACCGGCGAAAGCCTGCCGGTGGCCAAGCGCGTAGGCGACAGCGTCTACGCCGCCACCCGCAATCAGGACGGCATGCTGAAGGTGCGCGCCACCGGCGTGGGCGGGGATACCCAGTTGGCCGAGATTGTGCGCCTGGTCAGCGCGGCCCAGGGCTCAAAGGCGCCGATTCAGCAATTGGCGGACGTGATTTCCGGCGTGTTCGTGCCGGTAGTGGTGGGCATCAGCCTGCTGACCTTCGTCGTTACCGGCCTGTGGCTGCAGGATTGGTCGGCGGCGCTGATCCACGCGGTGGCGGTGCTGGTGATCGCCTGCCCTTGCGCGCTGGGCCTGGCCACGCCGACGGCGGTGATGGTGGGCGTGGGCAACGGCGCGCGGCGCGGCATCCTGTTCCGCAATGCCACCGCGCTGGAACTGGCCAGCCAGGTGGGGGTGCTGTTGGTGGACAAGACCGGCACGCTGACCGAGGGCAAGCCGCAAGTGAAACAAGTGCTGCCCTTGGCGGCGGACGCGGACTTGGTGCTGCAACTGGCCGCCAGCGTGGAGGCTGGATCGGAACACCCGCTGGCGCGCGCCATCCTGCAACAGGCGCAAGGACAGGGCCTGAGCTTGCTGCCGGTCAGCGGCTTCGCCGCCCAGGTGGGGCAGGGAGTGCAGGCGGAAGTGGCCGGCCACGGCTTGGTGCGAGCCGGTGTGCCCGGCTGGCTGGGCGAGCAGGCCTTGAGCGCCGCCTTGCCCTTGCAACAGGCGGGAAACACCGTGGTGGCGGTGGCGCGCGGCGAGGAGCTGTTGGGCCTGTTGGCCATTGCCGACCGCATCCGCCCCAGCTCGGCCCTGGCGGTGGCGCAGTTGCAGGCCATGGGCATACGGGTGGCGATGCTGACCGGGGACAATCCGGCCACCGCCGCCGGCATCGCCGCGGAGGCGGGCATCCGCGACTACCGCGCCGAGGTGAAGCCGCAGGACAAGGCGGCGGAAGTGCGGCGTTGGCAGGCGCAGGGCTTTAAGGTGGCGATGATGGGCGATGGCGTCAACGACGCGCCGGCGTTGGCCGCCGCCGACGTCAGCCTGGCGATGGGCGCCGGCTCGGACGTGGCGATAGAGGCCGCCGACATCACCCTGATGCACGGCGACCTGATGCACGCGGTGGACGCGATTCGGTTGTCGCGCGCCAGCCTGCGCAAAATCCGGCAGAATCTGCTGTTCGCCTTCATCTACAACGTGATGGGGATTCCGCTGGCGGCGCTGGGCATGTTGAACCCGGTGATCGCCGGCGCGGCGATGGCGATGAGTTCGGTATCGGTGGTGAGTAATTCGCTGTTGTTGAGGCGCTGGAAATAAGGCGGCATCGGCGCTAGCGGAGTTTTGAATTTTTTCAGGAGAAAGTAATGCCAGAATTGATCATGAAAGTGGATGGCATGACCTGCCAGGGTTGCGTGAAAAGCGTCAGCGGCGTGCTCAGCGGCATGGCCGGCGTCAGCGAGGCCGAGGTCAGCCTGGAGGCAAAGCAGGCCAAGGTGGTGTACGACGCGGAGATCGTGTCGCCGGAGGAACTGGCGGCGGCGGTGGAGGACGCGGGTTTCGACGTGACGCGCTGAGTGTTAAACGGCGGCGAAGCGGAACAGGGCATGGCTTGCGGGCCATGCCCTGTTTCATTGTGCGCCATGGCGGGGCGTTGACCGAGCACCCGCGATTTTCAGAGGCGTGGACGTCGGCTGGCTGACGGCAATGTATTGTTTTTCAATGATCTTGCCGGCTTGACGGTTTAGGGGGAGGGTGCCAGCATCAAGCTATACTTGGCTGGTAGAGGTCAATGATGACTGTCGAGAAAACCATAGGGAAAATGAGGACATCGGCGGGCAATATCAGTTTTGATGAACTTGTGGCCGTGTGTGATGCCCTTTTCGGTAAAGGGCGCGTTAAGGGCAGCCATCATATCTACAAGATCCCGGGAATTCCAGGAGGCGTTAATATTCAAGACAATGGCCACGGCAAAGCGAAAGCGTACCAGGTGAAGCAGGTGCTGAAGGCTATTGAGAAGGTTAAAGGAGCAGAAGATGGACTATAGACACTACTCGTACCGAGTGGTCTGGTCGCCGGAAGACGAGGAGTATGTTGGGCTCTGCGACGAGTTTCCCTTGCTGTCGCATCTGGACAGGTCGCAGGAAAAGGCCTTGCACGGCATTGTCTTATTGGTAAAGGACGTATACGAGCAGATGAAGGAAGAGCGCCAGCCTCTACCGGAGCGCCTGAGCGCTTGAATCGACGAGCCTGTCAGATTTTCTGTGTGCATGAGGTCATGAGATGATACCGAAAGGGACGCTACATGACCGTTGCAATGACCACCAAGAAACTCAAGAAACTCAAGGCACCCAAGCTCATTCCTGACGAACTGATCGACCAACTTCTGGCGCAGGCCGAAGGTAAGGACGCCGAATCGATCCTCGGCGAATCGGGCTTGGCCGGCCTCCTCAAGAAGCAGCTCGCTGAGCGTATGCTAGCCGCCGAGCTGACCCATCATCTGGCCACCGAGACCGTGCAGGGC
>NZ_JAAOMA010000140.1:0-330 GCF_011602385.1 Chromobacterium fluminis
CGCTGCAGAAATACCCGCACGAATTCTCCGGCGGCCAGCGTCAGCGCATCGCCATCGCGCGCTGCCTGACCTTGAAGCCGGAAGTGCTGATCTGCGACGAATCGGTGTCGGCGCTGGACGTGTCGGTGCAGGCGCAAGTGCTGAACCTGCTGCAAGACCTGCAGGACGAATACGGCCTGTCCTATCTATTCATCTCGCACGACCTGGCGGTGGTGAAACACATCTCCGACCAAGTGATGGTGATGAACAAGGGCGAAGTGGTGGAGCAGGCGGACGCGGACCAGATCTACCGCGAACCGCGGGAGAGCTATACCCGCAAGCTGTTGGAGT
>NZ_JAAOMA010000141.1:0-330 GCF_011602385.1 Chromobacterium fluminis
CCAGTTTGAAGGACACGTCCTTGACCGCGTGGAACTGGCGTTTGCCGAACAAGCCTGCGCGCACGTCGAAGGATTTGCTCAGCCCGCGCACGTCCAGGATGATCTCGTCGTCCGCCCGGTAGCCGCGCTCGCGCTGCGGCGGTTCCACATAGCCGCCCGGCTGCAGGAAGTCGTCGATCACCGCCAGCCGCTGCGGCCGCCGGTCCAGGTGCGGCCGGCAGGCCAGCAGCGCCTTGGTGTAGGCGTCCTGCGGCGCGTCGAAGATTTGCTGCACCTTGCCCTGCTCGCGGATTTCTCCGTGACGCATGACGATGACTTCGTCGGCGAACT
>NZ_JAAOMA010000142.1:0-328 GCF_011602385.1 Chromobacterium fluminis
CATGTGAAAGTAGGACACCGCCAGACGCCCCATTGCGAAGCCCAGCTCATACGAGCTGGGCTTTATGCATTTGCGCCGCCGGCGCCACAGCCAAGCCTCCCCATGGGAGGCTTTGGCGCGTTTGGGGCCCGTCGGGGCAGAAGAAGCAAAACGACATCGCCGTTTTGTTATTTTTTGGGTTTGGCTGCTGCGGGTTTCTCGTGACCTTCCCCCCGACAGGTATCCCAAGAATTAGTTAGCATGAAGGCTCAAAGGAGCCAACATGCGCAAATCTCGTTTCACCGAAGAGCAGATCATTGCCATCCTGAAAGAAGCCGAAGCAGGCCTC
>NZ_JAAOMA010000143.1:0-317 GCF_011602385.1 Chromobacterium fluminis
GCGCCATATTGTTGTGGACACGCAAGGTCTGCCACACGCGGTGGCAGTCACGACAGCGGAGGTAACGGATCGCAAAGGGGCGCTACAGGCGCTACGGCAATGTGAGTCCAGATTGATTGGGGTTCAGAGCCTGCTGGCGGATAGTGGCTATGTTGGCAAACCGTTTGCTCAAGGCGTGAGCGAGATTTTGGGTGCGGACGTGACGGTGCAGATTGCCAAACGGAGCGAACTGCATACCTTCAAGGTGATGCCCAAACGCTGGGTTGTTGAGCGCAGCTTCGCTTGGTTGGAAAAGAGCAGAAGGCTGTGGAAGAACT
>NZ_JAAOMA010000144.1:0-313 GCF_011602385.1 Chromobacterium fluminis
GTGTCCACCCCCAGCACGATGTTTTCCGGCTTGGTCTGCGGCGGGATATTGCTTTCCTTCGGCAAGGCCATCTTCACCGTCTGCGTCACCACCGGCACCGTGATCAGGAAGATGATCAGCAGCACCAGCATCACGTCCACCAGCGGCGTGGTGTTGATCGCGGACATCACCGCGTCTTCGTCGCCTTTGCCGTGGCCTTGGCCGAATCTTGCGTTGCGCCCTTTCATCGTCGACGCCTCAGCGCGCGTTCAGCAGGCTGGCGTGCAGGCGGCCGGCCACCACGCGCACCATGTCCAGCACCAGCTTGTTGCGA
>NZ_JAAOMA010000145.1:0-309 GCF_011602385.1 Chromobacterium fluminis
GAATCTTGCGTTGCGCCCTTTCATCGTCGACGCCTCAGCGCGCGTTCAGCAGGCTGGCGTGCAGGCGGCCGGCCACCACGCGCACCATGTCCAGCACCAGCTTGTTGCGACGCACCAGCCAGTTGTAACCCAGCACCGCCGGCACCGCCACGCCCAGGCCGATCGCCGTCATGATCAGCGCTTCGCCCACCGGGCCCGCCACTTTGTCGATGGACGCCTGGCCGGACATGCCGATCGCCGTCAGCGCGTGGTAGATGCCCCACACCGTGCCGAACAGGCCGACAAACGGCGCGGTGGAGCCCACCGTGG
>NZ_JAAOMA010000146.1:0-294 GCF_011602385.1 Chromobacterium fluminis
TCAAGGTCAGGCAGCGCGCGATGGCGATGCGCTGACGCTGGCCGCCGGAGAATTCGTGCGGGTATTTCTGCAGCGCTCCGGCCGGCATCCCCACCTTGTCCAGCAGTTCCTGCGCCAGCTTGCGCCGCTCGCCGCCGTCGCGGCCGATGCCGTGCAGCTGCATCGGTTCGCTCAGGATCTGCTCCACGGTGAAGCGCGGGTTCAGCGAGGCGTAGGGGTTCTGGAAGATGATCTGGATGCGGCGTTTGTAAGCGTGGAAGGCCTTGGCGTCCATGCCCAGCAGGTCCTGGCCGT
>NZ_JAAOMA010000147.1:0-291 GCF_011602385.1 Chromobacterium fluminis
GCGAACAAATGCGCCAATACGGCGAAGACCAAAAAAAGACCGGCCAACGCCAGGCGCTGACCCGGCTGACCGCGCCGGTGGCCGGCAGCGTGCAGCAACTGGCCATCCACACCGTGGGCGGCGTGGTTACCGAAGCCCAGCCGCTGCTGGCCGTGGTGCCGCAAGACGAAACCCTGGAAATCGAAGCGCAGATCGAAAACAAAGACATCGGCTTTGTGCGGCCGGGGCAGGCGGCCACCGTCAAAGTGGAAAGCTTCCCCTACACCCGCTACGGCTACCTGGACGGCGTGG
>NZ_JAAOMA010000148.1:0-282 GCF_011602385.1 Chromobacterium fluminis
CCCAATAGGCCGGTAGGGTTGGATTGTGTTCGCGGGCCTGCGGCGAGACCTTCATCCGGACCCGGTAATCGGTCGGGTGTGGATCTAGGCGTTCCCATTTGCTGTTGGCCTTGGCCGGAATCAACCAGTGGCGCTCAGTGCCGGCTTGCTGAAGCTGCAGCAGTAGGTCCGCACTGAGAAAGCCCTTATCGAACACCGTGAGCGAATGATCTGGAACCGCCTGTAGCAAGTCGCGCGCATAGCGCATTTCACTCTTGCCATATTCGCCAAACACCGCTTCCC
>NZ_JAAOMA010000149.1:0-276 GCF_011602385.1 Chromobacterium fluminis
CCTTGAGCACGGCGAGCAGGGCCACGACCAGATCGATGGAACGGGGCAGCGCGACGGCGACCAGGGTTTCCGGGCTGACGCCGTCGGCGCGCAGGCGGCGGGCGAGGCGGTTGGCGCGTTGGTGCAGTTGGCGGTAGCTGAGGGCGGCCTCGTCGAAGCGCAGCGCCTCGGCGTCGGGGCTGAGTTCCGCCTGGCGTTCCAGCAACTGGGTCAGGGTGGCGGCGGGCAGCGCGGCGTCGGTGCGGTTCCAGGCGGCCAGCGCGTCTTGCTGGGCCG